>JAJXDX010000460.1 GCA_021640185.1 Oscillospiraceae bacterium
GGGGGACGCGCGTCCCATGCCGGGGCGCATCGCGCTTTGGCTGCGGCGCGCGGGGCAACTGTTTTCGGCGCTGCTCGGCTAAAGAAACGAGCAAGAGACAGATAAAGGAGAAAAAACATGGCGATCGTCCGTTTGCAAAAGCTGTTATCCGAGCGGGGCGTGGCCTCGCGCCGCAAGGCCGAGGAGCTGATCGCCGGCGGTCACGTGAAGGTCAACGGGCACGTGGCATCGATCGGCGACAAGGTGGACGACCGCAAGGATATCGTCCACGTGCGCGGCAAGCGCATCGGCGAGGCGGCCGCGCCCGTATACATCGCGCTGCACAAGCCGCGCGGCTATATCACCACGCTGAAGGACGAGCAGGGGCGTAAATGCGTGCAGGAGCTGGTGGAGAACGTGGGGGTCAGCGTGTTCCCGATCGGGCGGCTGGATCGCGAGAGCGAAGGGCTGCTGCTGTTCACGAACGACGGCGACTTTGCCAACGCCGTCATGCACCCGGCGAACCATATCCCGAAGCTGTACCGCGTGACGCTGCGCGAGCCGATCACCGACGAGCAGCAGATGAAGTTCCGCGAGGGGATCATGCTGGACGGGCGGCGCACCGCGCCTGCGGAGATCCGCGTGGTGCAGAGCGAGCCGGGGCGCTGCGTGGTGGAGATCACGCTGTATGAAGGGCGCAACCGGCAGATCCGCCGGATGTGCGAAAGCCTTGGCCTGTCGGTCGCGCGGTTGCGCCGCAATGCCGTCGGCGCGGTGCGGCTGGGGATGCTGCCGCCCGGCAGCTGGCGGTACCTGACTCCGGCGGAGGTGCGCGCGCTGGTGCAGGCGACCGGATCGCAGAAGCGGATCGCTTCGGACTATATCAAAAACGGGAGGGAACCGGACCGTGATCACCATAATGCCCGCAAAAAGGCCGGACGATGACGAAGTGTTGGCCGCGCTCGGCGTGCCGGAGCGCGCCGACGCGCTGCTGCTGCGCGACAGCGGCGGCGAGGTACTGGGGCACGCCGTGTTCGCCGTAAACGGCGACACGGTGGAGGTGATCTGCGTGCAGTGCCCGGTCCCGGTGCTTGCCGAAGGGCTGATCCGCGCCGTGCTCAACGCGGGCGACTGCCGCGGGGCGGCGTTCGGCCTGTGCCGCGACGCGGACACTGCCGGCG
>JAJXDX010000461.1 GCA_021640185.1 Oscillospiraceae bacterium
TCTATCGTTATTTTGAAGAAGAAGCGGAAAACGACGACCGGCTGTGCCGCATGATAGCCGTGAATACCAGCGAAAAGTGGGATCTCCGCTGTTTTTACGATGACACAGAGGAAGTCCGAACGAAAACGGTCGCCATGACCGAGGCCGAAGAGGAAAGTATGCAAAAGATCATGACGGCATTGCATCATAAATATGCAGGCCTCTTTTCGATCGAGATCCGGCAGGAGCGGGTAACGTTTTTGACCGTGTACGACTACGCGGTGATCTGGTCACGAAACGGAGAAAAACCGGCGTTCCTGACTTCGCCCGACGAGGAAGGAAAACTGTTTTCCTGCCGGCTCTCTTTTTTCTCCGATCGATGGTATCGATGTATACGAAAGCTGAACGCCTGAAAAGGAGGGCGGTGCCATGAAAAACAGACGAACCAAAGGCGCTTTGTGCATCTCTCTGGCTATCCTGTCGCTCCTGCTCGGTTCCTGTGCCGACACGCAGGGGAACACCGGCAGCAGCGGGACAGAACAGACCCTTGCCGAGCTGGGCGTGACGCCGATCGCATTCGGCGCGATCGGCGGCGAAGGATCGCTCGCGGAGCACAAGATCTCGTGCAGCAAAAGCCTGCTGAACAAAGCGGGAAAGACGAGGGAGGGCACCGTGTCCTACCGGCCGAAGGCGATCTCCGTGCAGGCGCTCGTCGACGGTCTCGGCCTTTCGCCGAAGCAGACGGGCAGCGGCGAAACGGTGACGGGATACGCGAACGACAGCAGCGATCTGGATATGCTCAGCAACGGCACCTTCTGCCTGACGAAGAAAAAAGGCGAGGTCAAGCCGGTCATGCTCTCCGACGAGGAATGTATCCGGGTCGCCGAAGCGTTTTTGCAAAAATACGGTCTGCTGTGCGACGATCTGGCGCTTTCCTCAAAAGTCAGCGAGGATAAAGCCTACAGCGAAAGCGGGAGCATCGTCGTCGGAAAGGTCGTGCGGTTCCGTCCGAAAACGGACGGTGACCGGGAACTGCTCGGCAATTCCCGCGTCGCGGTGCGGATCGGTGCGGACGGTCAGGTGACCGAGCTTTATTATAACCATCTGCATTATGACAAAACAGTGACGCTTGCCCTGATCACACCGGCGCAGGCGCTGGCCAAGGCCAAGACC
>JAJXDX010000096.1:0-1772 GCA_021640185.1 Oscillospiraceae bacterium
GTTCCACACCGTGCCGTTCTCGGCCAGCGCGCCGCTCGGCACGTCCAGCGTTTCCATAAAGCCGCCTTCCAGTTCCTTGACCGCGTCCGTCCCGATGAACTGCTCGTAATATTTCGGCTCGAAGGCGAACATCATCACGTCCCCGGCCATCAGGTGCACCTGCAGCGTCTGTGCGCCGGTGTAGGTCGTCGTCCGGTCGCTGGATCCCAAAAAGCAGTTGATGATCTGCACCTCGACCTTGCCGTCGCCGTCGATGTCCTCGCCGTACTGCGCAAGGAACGTTTCCATCGCGTCCAGCTGCTGCTCGCTGTAGGCATTTTCCGTCACCAGCAGCATCGTGTAGTCGGGCGGATCCTTCTGCACCATCTGCACGACCAGCACGATCAGCACCGCCACCGCGCAGATCCCGCCGATCGTCGCCCATTTATAATGATACCAGAAGTTCTCCCATTTCGCCTTCGGCGTATGCGGCGGTTCCGGCTTCGGGTCCGGCTTCAGTTCCTCCGGATCGACGCCCACCAGATACATCTCGCGTGCCATGCCCGATCATCATCCTTCATCAGATTTGTTCTTCTATCATAGCAAATTTCGACGCATCCTGCAACCCCGCCGGGCAGAATTTACGGATCGTTCAAATTTGATCCCCATCATCCTGCCCAAACCTTCCTGTTTTTGGTGCAAACTTGCCGCCGATCTGCACAAACATCGTTCTCGCGTGAATAAAATATCGCTTTTCACTTGACTTTTCTGCATATTCATGGCATAATATGCACATATTCCGCAGATACACGCAAGTTTATGCATTGTCAGGAGGGCGCATCATGGATAAGAAGAACATCAAAAAGGTCGTACTGGCGTACTCGGGCGGTCTGGACACCTCGATCATCATCCCGTGGCTGAAGGAGAACTACAACGGCTGCGAAGTCATCGCCGTGTCGGGCAACGTCGGGCAGGCGGACGAGCTGGAGGGGCTGGAGGAAAAGGCGCTCAAAACGGGCGCGTCCAAGCTGATCGTGCTCGACCTGACGGACGATTATGTCGATAACTACATCATCCCGACGATGAAGGCGGGCGCGGTGTACGAGGATTATCTGCTCGGCACCAGCCATGCGCGGCCGTGCATCGCCAAAGGGCTGGTGGAGGTCGCGCTCAAGGAAGGCGCGGACGCCATCTGCCACGGCTGCACCGGCAAGGGCAACGATCAGGTGCGGTTCGAGCTGGCGATCAAGCACTTCGCCCCGAATATGCCGATCATCGCCCCGTGGCGGGAGTGGGACATCCGGTCGCGTGATGAGGAGATCGACTATGCCGAGGCGCACGGCGTCCCGCTGAAGATCGACCGCGAAACGAACTATTCGAAGGATAAGAACCTGTGGCACCTCTCGCACGAGGGCCTCGACCTCGAGGATCCGGGCAACGAGCCGCAGTACGAAAAGCCGGGCTTCCTCGACATGGGCGTGTCCCCGCTCGATGCGCCGGATGAGCCGACTTACGTCACGCTCGATTTCGAGCAGGGCGTCCCGACCGCGCTCGACGGTGAAAAGATGACCGCCAAGCAGGTCATCCTCAAGCTCAACGAGCTGGGCGGCGCCAACGGCATCGGCCTTGTCGACATCGTCGAAAACCGGCTGGTCGGCATGAAGTGCCGCGGCGTGTACGAAACGCCCGGCGGCGCGATCCTCTACAAAGCGCATGAGGCGCTGGAAACGCTGTGCCTGGACAAGATGACCATGCACGAAAAGCAGAAGCTTGCCGTGACCTTCGGCGAGCTG
>JAJXDX010000096.1:1782-7214 GCA_021640185.1 Oscillospiraceae bacterium
CGCCTGAGCGTCACGTTCGCGGAACTCGTGTACACCGGCCTGTGGTTCTCCCCGCTGCGCGAGGCGCTGTCCGCCTTCGTCGACAAAACGCAGGAAAAAGTCACCGGCAAGGTCAAGTTGAAACTGTACAAGGGCAACATCATCAAGGCGGGCATCTGGAGCCCGAACTCGCTCTACAGCGAGGAGATCGCCACCTTCGGCGCCAGCGATTTCGATCAGACCGACGCCGGCGGGTTCATCGAGCTTTTCGGCCTGCCGACCAAGGTGCAGGCGATCGTCGACGGCAAGTGATCCGACAGGAGGACGCACGATGGCACAAAAGATGTGGGCGGGCCGGACGGGCGGCGTGACCGATACGGCGGCGGACGAACTCAACTCGTCCATCCGTTTCGACAGCCGGATGTACCGGGAGGACATCACGGGCAGCATGGCGCACGCCATGATGCTCGGCGCACAGTCCATCATCGCCAAAGCGGAGGCCGATCAGCTGATCGACGGGCTGCAGGGCATTTTGGACGATCTGGACAGCGGCGCGCTCGCGATCGATCCGTCCTGCGAGGACATCCATATGTTCGTCGAGCAGGAG
Source organism: Oscillospiraceae bacterium (assembly GCA_021640185.1). GTDB lineage: Bacteria > Bacillota > Clostridia > Oscillospirales > Acutalibacteraceae > UBA5905. Next base: position 2,369 of record JAJXDX010000096.1, read on the forward strand.
CTGACCGCCCGCCTCGGCGACGTCGGCAAAAAGCTGCACACCGCCCGCAGCCGCAACGATCAGGTCGCGCTGGACATCCGCCTGTATCTGCGCGGGCAGATCGATCGGATCTGCACACAGCTGCGCGGTCTGGCCGGCACGCTCGCCGACCGCGCGCAGGAGCACAAAAACACGATCATGCCGGGCTACACCCACCTGCAGCGGGCGCAGCCGATCACGTTCGGCCACCATCTGCTGGCCTACGCGATGATGCTTTTGCGCGACATCGACCGTCTGGGGGACTGCCGCTGCCGCATGAACGTGTCCCCCATCGGCTGCTGCGCCCTTGCCGGGACGACCTACCCGACCGACCGCGCGCTGGAGGCGCGGCAGCTCGGATTCGACACCATCGCGCTCAACAGCCTCGACGGCGTGTCGGACCGCGATTTCGGCATCGAACTGCTCTCCGCCCTCGCGACGCTGATGATGCACCTCTCCCGCTTTTCGGAAGAGCTGATCCTGTGGTCCAGCTGGGAGTTCTCGTTCATCGAACTGGACGATGCCTACACCACCGGTTCCTCGATCATGCCGCAGAAGAAGAACCCGGATATGGCGGAGCTGGTGCGCGGCAAGACCGGCCGCGTCTACGGCGATCTCGTCAGCCTGCTCACCGTGCTCAAGGGGCTGCCGCTGGCCTACAACAAGGACATGCAGGAGGATAAGGAGAGCCTGTTCGACGCGGTCGATACCGTGCAGCTGTGCCTGTCGGTGTTCACCCCCATGATCGCGACCATGCACGTGCGCGCGGAGAATATGCGCCGCGCCGCGCAGACCGGCTTCATCAACGCCACGGACCTCGCAGACTATCTGGTCGAAAAAGGGCTGCCCTTCCGCAGCGCCTACAAGCTTTCCGGTCAGCTCGTCGCCGAATGTCTGCGCACCGGGCAGGTGCTGGAAACGCTCCCGCTCGATACCTACCGGCAGTTCTCCCCCCTGTTCGACGAGGACGTCTACGCCGCGATCGATCTGGATGCCTGTGTCCGCCGCCGCACCTCGGCGGGCGGCACCGGCCCGGCGTCGGTGGACGCGCAGATCGCATTCGTCCGCAGCGCCATCCAAACGGACTGACATCCACACAAAAACGGCCTGCCGTCTGCAAAAGCAGAGGCAGGCCGTTCATTTTTTTGTTCATCCGCTCTTTTTGCACCGCAGCACGGCGAATGCGATCAGGCAGATCAGCACGGACAGCAGCGAACCGGCCGCGCTCGTCAGCCCCATGGGGAACAGCGTTTCCGGAAACAGCCGGGCAGCCAGATACGCCCCCGGCACACGCACCAGTGTGATCGATGCGATGTTGTGCATGAAGGACAGCCCGGACTTCCCGCAGGCGCAGAAATAGCCGCTGAAGCTGAAATGGATCCCGGCGAACACGCAGTCCCAGATATACCCGCGCAGGTACTGCCCACCGAAGCGGATCACCCGCGCGCCGTCCGCCGCGCTCCCGTCCGTGAACAGGGCAACGATCGGCTCGGCTGCAAACTGCGCGACGGCCGCGGCGATCAGCCCGAACCCTACGGCGATCATCACGGCATACCGCAGCGTCGCGGCCGCCCGTTCCGGCCGTCCGGCGCCGATGTTCTGCGCCCCCAGCGCCGAAACGGCGGACAGCAGCGAGGACGGCACCAAAAACACGAAGCCGATCACTTTTTCGACGATGCCGACCGCCGCCGCCTGATCCAGCCCGCGCCGGTTGGCGATGACCGTGATCAGGATGAACGCGATCTGGATCAGCCCGTCCTGCAAGGCGATCAGCGCGCCGATCCGCAGGATCTTGCCCGTCACGGAACGGGCAGGCCGCAGATCCTCCCGGCGCAGGACGATGCTCTTGCGCCGCACGATCGCGATCAGCGACACGGCGACGCTGATCGCCTGCGATACGGTCGTGCCCAGCGCCGCCCCGGCCGGCCCCAAATGCAGCGCGCCCATGAACAGATAGTCCAGCGCGATGTTGGCGGCACACGCCACCACGACGAATATCATGGGGCTTTTGCTGTCCCCCATGCCGCGAAAGACCGAGCTGATGACGTTGTACGCCGTGATGAACGGGATCCCGAGGAAGCAGATCGTCAGATAGGCCACCGTCCCGTCCACGGCCGCCGCCGGGGTGGACATGACCGAAACGATCGGCCGGACGAGGAGCAGCAGCACGCCGGTCAGCACGACGGAAACGATCGCGAACAGCACCGCGCTGTTGCCGGTGTCCTGCGCCGCGCGCCGGCGGTCGCCCGCGCCGACGGCCTGCCCGATGCTGACCGTCGTCCCCATGGCCAGCCCGACGAGCATGACCGTGAGCATATGCATGACCTGCGAGCCGACGGAAACGGCCGTGGTGCTGGCCACGCCCTCGAACTGCCCGATGATGAACAGATCCGCCATGCCGTAAAGCGTCTGCAAAAAGTACGACAGCAGGTAGGGCAGCGAGAAACGCACCAAATTATCGAACACACTGCCGCTCGTCAGATCGTTTTTTATCGGCCGTCCCTCCCCTCTTCGTCATTTTCCGGATGGCACAAAACAGCAAGACCGCCGCCGCAAGGCAGAGCAGCGCCGCACCGCCGTAAGCCGCCGCCATGATCCGATAGCCCCAAAACACGGCGCGTCCCCCGGCAAAAAGCAGCACCGGCTGTGCCGCGGCCTTTGCCGCGCACGCCGCACAGCACACGGCCGCATAGATCCCGGCCGCGCCGAATATCCCTCCGGCCGCGCCAAGGATCGCTCTTTTTTTCGTCAACTCAACGTCAGCTCCGTTCCGATCCCGTCCAAATAGAAAAACGGCGCGCCCGCCCGGTCGAAGGCCATGTCGCTCTCGGCCCGCGCGAACTCGTCGATCGCCCGCCGCAGTCTTGCGGGCGTATACATCAGCCACTGCGTCGGCAGACGGTCGTCCTTGTCCGCCAGCGCGTTCCACAGCGATACCGAAAAATAGCTGCAATTGTGCAAAAATGTCCACCGGTCGCTGCGGGCGAGGAACGCCTCGATCGTGCGCAGCTGCCCCTCGTCGATCGGCATGGCGATCGACCGTCTGCCCGCATAGCGGCCGTACTGCCGGATGAACGCCGGCTCCAGATCGTAGTACAGCCCAAAATGTCCGCCGATCGCCCAGACCGAAACGGTCAGCTGCTCGCCGGGAGCCAAAACGCGGTCATTCAGCCGGACGGGATGGTCGGTGCGGTTGTCCAACGCCGCCCACGCGTGCCCCAGCGACGGGACGAACAGCTCGCTTTCGCCCGCGCCGTCGAACGCGGTCACCGAAAAGAGCAGCCCACCGTCCGCCGCCGCGCTCCGGCGCGTGCCGGTGCGGTAAACGTGCAGATCAAGCAGCAAAAACAACAAAAACAGCGCCGCCGCCCCCGCGGCCGCCGCAGCGATGATCCCCGCTTTTTTCTTCACGCGTTCTGCCCCCTTTCGACGATATGTTCCATTATACCGCCTGCCGCCACCCCTGTCAATGCAGACAGGCCGGCCTAAAAGGAAAAGTCCCCTCCGCCCGATCGGGCGGAGGGGAACGTGATCAGATCGGAGAATTACGCCTTGACGACGGTGTACCAATCGCCGTTCTGCACGACTTCATAGCCATCCGGAACGACGATCTCGCCCTCGCCGGTCTTGGCATTGGACGGATCGAACTGATAGAAGGTGCCGCCAGTGACCGTGATCACACAGCCGGTGCCATCTTGGCAGTTGAGCGTCCACTGGGGATCGCCCTTGAACGTGCCGCCCTTGATCTCGACGGTGCCGCCCGCATTGTAGATGCAGCTGTTGCCGGCCTTGCCGATGAACGTGCCGCTCTCGATCGTGACCTTGCCGCCATGATCGACCGTTACGGCAGTAACACTGTCCATGCCGCCGGAGGCATCGATCGTACCGTTGCCGGTGATGACCAGATCGCCGCCAGCGGTAACATCGATCACCGACTGGTAACCGTTCGTGGTCATGGTATGACCGTTCAAGTTGATGGTGGTGGCATATCTCACGAACCAGCCGAAAGAACGCGCCGCGTCAGCACCCAGCAGGATCGAGGGGTTCTGTTTTTCCAGCTCGTCATAAATGACGTTGCCCGTCCCGTTGGCATCAACGCCGGCAAGCGGATACGGAACTTTTTCGTCATACTTCTCGTCGAAGCTGTCCCTTTCGTGGCTGGCCTGCGTTGCATTCACTGCCAGATCGAAGCGGATCCACGGAGCGCCATAACTGCCGCGCACGTTCGGATCCCAGTTCGCCTCATTGCCGACATCGGTGGGCATATACACGACGAACGCCAGATAGTCCGCCGACTCGGCATCGCCCTCTGCAGGGAGCAGCGTGCTGTCCTTGGTATAGCTCTTATAGGACACGATATTGTTTGCAACGGCCGCGATCGCGTCCTCGCGGTCAGCATACGTACCATCGGCGGCGTTCTTGCCCTCGGCGATGCCGATCTTCAGATACTTGGACAGCAGAATCTGCTCGCCTTTGCTGTTTTTCGCATACTGATACTCGAAGGTGTTGATGGTGTTCAGTCGATACTTCAGCGCCAAATTGCCCTGATTGATCACTTTCAGGTAAACGACCTCGGTATGTCCCGGCTCCCACAAGGTCTCTTCGGAGAAAAGCGTGGCGTCCTTCGCATCAACATACTTTTCGCCGTTCCAATACTGGAACCCGACCTTCAGGTTACCGGCTTGGATCTTGTTGACGCCCGTGCTCGCGGTATCCGTGAACCACGCAAAGGTGGAACCGATCAGCATCGCGACGCACGCGACGATCGCCAGCGCGCTGGTCAGCAATGCCCGTTTGGTGGATCTGCTGTTTGTCATGGTTTTTTCCT
>JAJXDX010000462.1 GCA_021640185.1 Oscillospiraceae bacterium
GGCCATTTGGATCCCGATGATCGCGCCGGAGTTCTGCGCGCCGATCTACCCCTGCATCATCCACTCCACGCCGGATAATTTCGGCGCGCAGAACTCCGGCGCGATCATCGGGATCCAAATGGCCAGCGCCTATATCGGCTCCACCTTCGTGCCGCCGCTGTTCGGGCTGCTGGGCAACGCGCTGTCCTTCTCCCTCATGCCGGTCTATCTGCTGCTCTTTTTCACGCTGATGATCGTGATGGTGGAGATGACGTTCCGCATCACGCACAGCCAAAAGGGGCGCAGCTAAGCAGCGCCGAAAGAACGGGCACACCGATGGAACTTCGGTGTGCCCGTTTTTCTGTCGAAAAATAAGCATTGACTTCTTTTGATGGCTGTGATATAGTGATAACTAACGAAAACGTCTGAAAACGACTTCGCTGCTTGATCATATCAGCCAAAGCAAAACAAGACGATCCACTGTCCGTTCTATGGGACAGTGCGTGCGGTATAATGGTCGTGACCGGAGCAGAGCGGCCGGATCATACGCAAAACAGGGGAGAGGATGACGGATGCCGATGACAGTGGGGCTTTTGACGGATGAGGAGCGTTTGCCCGGCGGGGCGGCGCACGTGCCGGTCGCCAAGACCGACCCGGCTGACCCTGCGCTGTGGCTGCCGCTCACGGTGCATCTGGCAGACACGGCGTGCGTAATCGGCTATCTGGTCGACCACCGGCTGCCGCCGCGCTTTGCCGAGGGTTTCGGCCTTGACCGGGCGGCGTTTCGCCGGCTGGCGGTCGCGGCGGCGCTGCTGCACGATCTGGGCAAGGCCACGCCGCTGTTTCAGGCCAGGATCACCGAGCGGCGGCCGGAGCTGCGGGATCGCCTGTGTGCCGCCGGGCTGGATCCGGCGGACATGGGGGCGCATTTGAAGGCAAACGTCCCGCACAGCTTCGCCGGGGCGGAGATGCTGCGGCTGGCCGGTGCGGACGAGGGGCTTTCCGCCGTCGTCGGTGCGCACCACGGCCGCACCGAGCCGAATGAAACATCCATGCTTTGCGAGAGATCCCCGAAGTCCTTCGGCTGGACGGGCGGCGGCGGCCGGGATACGCCGTGGGGCGACGTGCAGCATAAACTGATCTGCTGGGCGGCGGCGCGCCTTGGCGT
>JAJXDX010000097.1:0-3398 GCA_021640185.1 Oscillospiraceae bacterium
CATCGCTTATGTTTCGTAAACAGGAATGCGTCGCCATGCTGCTTGCCGGGGGGCAGGGCAGCCGCCTGTACGCACTGACGCGGCGGATCGCCAAGCCCGCCGTGCCGTACGGCGGCAAGTACCGGATCATCGACTTTCCGCTGTCGAACTGCGTCAACTCCGGCATCGAGACGGTGGGCGTGCTGACGCAGTATCAGCCGCTGGAGCTCAACGACTACATCGGCTCCGGCCAGCCGTGGGATCTTGACCGCATGGATGCGGGCGTGCACATCCTGCCGCCGTACCAGCGCAACAAGGGCGGCGACTGGTATAAGGGCACGGCCAACGCGATCTATCAAAACATGGCGTTCATCGAGCGGTACGATCCGGAATATGTGCTGGTGCTGTCCGGCGACCACATCTATAAGATGGACTACAGCCGGATGCTCGCCGCCCACAAGGAGAAAAACGCCGCCTGCACGATCGCGGTGCTGGATGTCCCCAAGGAAGAGGCCAGCCGCTTCGGCATCATGAACACGCGCGAGGACGGCTCCATCTACGAGTTCGACGAGAAGCCGAAGGTGCCCAAAAGCACGCTGGCCTCGATGGGGATCTATATCTTCACGTGGGATAAGCTGCGCGAATATCTGATCGCGGACGAGCGGGATCCCCATTCCGACAACGATTTCGGCAAAAACGTGCTGCCCGCCATGCTCTCGGCGGGAGAGCGGATGTTCGCCTACCGGTTCGAGGGCTACTGGAAGGACGTCGGCACGGTCGAGAGCCTGTGGGAGGCCAATCTCGATCTGCTCGATCCCAAGGTGCCGCTCGACCTGTCCGATCCCAAATGGAAGATCTATTCCCGCAATCCGGGGATGCCGCCGCAGTTCATCGCCGACACGGCGCAGGTGCAGAACTGCATGATCGCCGAGGGCTGCGACGTGGCGGGCAAGGTGGAGTATTCCGTCATCTTCTCCGGCGTCACGATCGAGGAGGGGGCCGAGGTGATCGACTCCATCCTGATGCCCGGCACGGTGGTGCGCCGCGGCGCGCGCGTGCAGTACGCGATCTTGGCCGAGAACGTCGTGGTGGGCGAGGAGGCCGCCGTGGGCGAAAGCCCGGAGCAGTGCAAGGATCTGGCGCACTGGGGCGTGACGGTCGTCGGCCCCGGCTACCGCATCGGCGCGGGCGCGACGGTGCCCGCCAAGGCGATGATCGAACGCGACGTGGCGGAAAAGGAGGTGTGCGGCAATGCGTGAGTATACGGCTCTGGGCCTGATCTTTGCCAATATGCACGACGAGGCGGTGCGCGACGGCACCGCCGTGCGCAGCATGGGCTCGCTGCCCTTCGGCGGGCGGTACCGCCTGATCGACTTCGTGCTGTCCGGCATGGTCAACGCCGGCATCGGTAAGGTCGGCGTCATCACCAAAAGCTATTATCAGTCGCTGATGGATCATCTGGGCTCCGGCAAGGCGTGGGATCTCAGCCGCAAAAACGAGGGGCTGTATTTCCTGCCGCCGCACAGCAGCGACGACGCGATGTATCAAGGGCGCATCGGGTCGCTGTGCGACGTCATCTCGTTTTTGCAGCATTCCGACGACGATCTGGTCGTCATGTCCGACTGCAATATGGTGGCCAGCATCGACTATGCCGCGCTGATCCGCCGTCATGTGGACAGCGGCGCGGACGTGACGGTCGCCTACCGCCGCGGCAAGGTGCCGCACCTGACCGATATCCCCCAGATCGTGACCGATGCCCGCGGCCGCGTGACCGATATGCTGATCGGCCAGGTCGGCGAGCAGGAGGCCGCCTACGGGCTGGGGATCTACGTCATGCGGCGCGACTGGCTGATCCGCACGATCACCGAGGCGGCGGCGCGCAACCACACGCGGTTCGAGCGGGACATCCTGCAGGCGCACCTGCACGACTATCGGATCTGCGGGGCGGAGGTGACGAGCCTCGTCATGCCGATCGACTCGCTGACGAGCTATTTCGACGCGAACCTTGCTCTGCTCGATCCCGCCGTGCGGCGCGGCCTGTTCCCGCCCGCGCGCCCGGTGTATACCAAACTGCGCGACTGCGCGCCTGCCCAGTACGGCCTGCACGCGCGGGTGGAGAACTCGCTCGTCGCGGACGGTGCGCGGATCGACGGCACGGTGAAGAACTGCGTCATCTTCCGCGAGGTGGAGGTCGGCCGCGGTGCGGTGCTGGAGAACTGCGTCGTGCTGCAGCACACCGTCGTCGGCGCGAACTGCTCGCTCAAGTGCATCATCGCCGACAAAAACGTGATCTTCCGCGACGGCCGGACGCTGCAGGGCTTCGACAGCTACCCGGTCTATATCGCCAAGGATTCCGTGGTCTGACGGCCGCGGCGGAAAGGAGCAGATGGATATGAAGGTGTTGTACGTTTCCAGCGAGGCGCTGCCCTTCGCGGCCTCCGGCGGGCTGGCCGATGTGGCGGGCAGCCTGCCGCACGCCATGCGGCGGCGGCTGATCGGCTGCCGCGTCGCCATGCCGCTGTACGAGTCCGTGCCCCAAAGCCTGCGCGAGAACATGACGTTTTTGACCAGCCTGTCCGTCCCCGTGGCGTGGCGGCGGCAGTATTGCGGCGTGTTCGAGGCCAAGGTGGACGGCGTGATCTACTACCTGTTGGATAATCAGTATTATTTCAAGCGGCAGGGGCTGTACGGGCATTATGACGACGCGGAGCGCTTCGCGTTCTTCTCCCGCGCGGTGCTGGAGATGCTGCCCTACATCGGTCTCAAGCCCGATGTCATCCACGCGAACGACTGGCAGTCGGCCTTGGTGCCGGTGTACTACAGCCTGTTTTACGCCACGCGCGAGGGGTACGAGGGCATCAAGACCGTCTTTACGATCCACAACATCCAGTATCAGGGCAAATACGGCATGGAGGTGCTGGAGGACGTCGTCGGCGTGCCGCAGAGCAGCCGGCAGATCCTGGAGTTCGACGGCTGCGTCAACTACATGAAGGGCGGCATCGAAACGGCGGACGCCGTGACCACGGTCAGCCCCACCTACGCGGGCGAGATCTTGGATCCGTGGTTCTCGTGGGGATTGGATCCCATATTGCGCGAGCGCAGCTTCAAGCTGCACGGCATCCTCAACGGCATCGATACCGTCGGGTACGATCCCGCGACCGACCCGGCCGTGTTCGCAAATTACACGGCCGAAACTGCGCAGGAGGGCAAGGCGGAAAACAAGCGCGCTTTGCAGGAGCGCCTGTCGCTGCCGCAGCGGCCGGACGTGCCGCTGATCGGGATGGTCACGCGGCTGGCCTCGCACAAGGGGATGGATCTGGTCAAATATATCGCCGACGAGCTGTTCACGCGCGACGTGCAGTTCGTCCTGCTCGGCTCCGGCGAGTGGATCTACGAGAATTTCTTCCGCGAGCTGCAGG
>JAJXDX010000097.1:3408-7201 GCA_021640185.1 Oscillospiraceae bacterium
GGATCGCTATCCGGATCGGTTCCGCTACTGCGTCGGCTTTTTGCCGGAGCTGGCGCGCAAGATCTATGCGGCGGCGGACATCTTCCTGATGCCCTCCAAAAGCGAGCCGTGCGGCTTGGCGCAGATGGTCGCCTGCCGCTACGGCGCCGTGCCGGTCGTGCGCGAAACGGGCGGTTTGAAGGACTCCATCCGCGACTGCGGGGACGAGGGCGGCTTCGGCTTCACCTTCAAGACCTATAACGCGAACGATATGCTGGGTGCGGTCGATCGCGCCCTCGGTGCCTACGGCGACCCCGCGTTCTTTGCCGAACTGCGGCAGCGCTGCATGGCGCAGGACTTCAGCTGGGGACGCTCCGCCAACGAGTATATCCGGCTGTACCGCAGCCTGCTCAAGCCCCACGAATAAGCATCAAGGCTGCCCGCCCCCGCGTTTTCGCGAGGGCGGGCCGTTCTTTTGCTCGCCTTTTTCGTATTGAAATGCCTGTCGTTTTATGATAGAATAGCAGACGGCATCTTCCCTGTCCCGTTTTTGCCGGGGGATGCACGCTTTGCAGAGGAGATCGGCAAAAAAGATGACGAAGGATAAAAGGGCGCTCCCGCGCCCCAAAAACGCTGTCAGTGCGGCGCTGGATAGGATCGGTGGCGACCGGCCGGTAACGGTCGCTCTTTTTCTGCTTTTGGCGGGGCTGCTGATCGTCTTGGCCCGTTTTCTTTGGGGCAATGTGTGGCTCACGCTCAATGCCGACGAAGCCAGCGAGATGGTGTTGGGCAAGCTTTTGGCGGACGAGGGCAGCATCCTGTCAAAAAATTGGTATTATTCTACCGAATTGCGCGTGCTCAACACCAACCTGATCTACGCGCTTTTCTTCCGGCTGACCGATGATTGGCTTTCCGTCCGCGTGTTTTCCACGGTCACGATGATCGTTCTGCTGCTTGCCGCTTATTTCTTCATGACGTGGGCATGGCGGATCCGGACGCGGTACGCCGCGCTGTTCTCCCTGATGCTCGTCATCCCGTTTTCGGTAAGCTATCATACCATCGTGCTGCGGGGCGCGTATTATCTGCCGCACATCACGATCACGTTTTTCACGATCGGGCTGGCCGGCCTGTTCGTCCGTCAAAAACGCGCCGTAGCCGCCGCGGCCGCAGCGGCCTCCGCTGCTTTGGCGGTCTTGGCCGGGATGGGCGGCCCCAGACAGATCCTTGTCCTGTATCTGCCGCTGCTCGCGGCGGCGGCCGTCGGCTTTGCGCTGAACAGGGAGGGCGAACAAAAGCGCCACCTGCTGTTCGCGGCGCTGTCCTTTGGCGGCAGCGTGATCGGCTATGCGGTCAACGTTCTGCTCCTTTCCCGGATCTACACCTTCAAGGATTGGGAGATCGGGTTCACCGCCTTTCGCTTTTCCCGGCTGGAGCAGCTGATCTGCGGCATCATCAACGTGTTCGGCTACACGGAGGGCAAGGTCTTCTCCTTCGCTTTGGTCAAAAACTTCATCGCCGGCGTGTGGGTGCTCCTTACACTGTTTTTGATCGTCCACGCCGTCAAAAACCGAAAAACGGTCGCGCGGGGCTACGTCATGCTTGCGCTGTTCACCGCGGCGGCCTATCTGATCTTCAGCCTGTTGTATCTGTTCACCGATATGCTGTATGCCGACCGGTATTGGCTCCCGCTGACGGTCATGTCGTTCCCCTTGGCCGCCGCCTTCGTCAGCGAATACGGGCAAAAGCTCCGTCTGCTCCGCCTGTCTGCTGCCGCTTTCGTCCTCCTTTGCTGTCTGCGCGGGATGGCTTACTATTATCGCCAGTGGGGCGATGACCAGACGAAAGACCTTCGTCAGCTTGCGGCGGTGGCCGTCGACGAAGGCTACACGGCCGGATACGCTTCGTTTTGGCGGGCCAACGTCATGATCGAGCTGTCGAACGGCCGGATCGATATGTACGATTGGTGCGACAGCGGGAGCGAGGAGGACCTGTGGGGCATCCCGGACGTCGACCAGACGTATTCGTGGCTGCAGGCGAAAAGCCATGATACCGAGCGCCCGTCCGGCAAGGTGTTCCTGCTGATGACAAGGACCGAGGCACGGAAGAACCACTGGCGGTCGAACCTGCATGACGAGGATCTGCTGTTCTCCTCCAAATTCTATGTGGCCTACGGCTATCCGAATCACGATACGATGCTGTCCGTTTTGTACCGGGGCAAAGAAGCGCCCGCCGGCAAATGACGCAAGCTGCCCGCCCCCGCGAAAACGCGGGAGCGGGCAGCTTTTCTGTCGCCTTTATCGTTCTTTTTCCGTTTCCCGATCGTCCTCTGCTTTCGCCGGCTGCGGCAGGCGGCCGTACAGCGCCGTGTTCTCGCGCAGGATGCCGGCCAGCCAATCGTTGATGCAGCCGTCGCCGATGCGCCAGCGCCAGTTGCGCCCGCCGACGGTGGACGGGGTGTTGATCCGCGCCTCGCTCCCCAGCCCCATCAGATCCGGCATGGTCAGGATCGCAGTGTCCGCCACGCTGGCCAGCGCCGCACGGATCATGGCCCAGTTGAAGCCCTCGCGGTCGTCGACGTGCAGATAGCGGCGGGCGTGCGCCACGTCGGCGGGCGGCGCGCTGCGCGTCCAGCCGATCACGGTGTCGTTATCGTGCGTGCCGGTGTACACCACGCAGTGGCGGTGGTAGTTGTGCGGCAGATGATCGCTGTCCTCGCGGGTGTCGAAGGCGAATTGCAGCACCTTCATGCCGGGATAGCCCGACCGGTGCAGCAGCTCCTGTACGTCGGGGGTCAGCACGCCCAGATCCTCCGCGATGATCGGCAGCGGCCCGCCGTGGTCTTTTTCCAGCAGCGAGAACAGTTCCATGCCCGGCCCCTTGCGCCAAACGCCGTTTTTGGCGTTCTTCGCGCCGTAGGGGATGCAGTAGAACGACGCGAACCCGCGGAAATGGTCGATCCGCACCACGTCGTACATCGACAGGGCGTGGCGCACCCGCCGCCGCCACCACGAGAACGGCCGTGCCTCTCGCCGCATGGCGTCCCAGTCATACACCGGCATCCCCCAAAGCTGCCCGTCGGCCGAAAACGCGTCCGGCGGGCAGCCCGCCACGACGTGCGGCGTGAGCGTTCCGTCCAGGTCGAACTGCTCCGGCGCGGCCCAGACGTCCGCGCTGTCGTCCGCCACATAGATCGGCATATCGCCCACGATCTTTATGCCGTGCGCGTTGGCATACGCTTTCAGCTGCCGCCATTGGCGATAGAACGTGTATTGCAAAAAGCAGCAGAACCGCACGTCTTCGTCCCGGCGGGCGCGCAGCTGCGCCAGCGCCTCGGGGTCGCGCCGCCGCAGCGGCAGCGGCCACGTGCGAAAGCTTTGGCCGCCGTTCTCCGCCTTGGCGGCCATGAACAGCGCGAGGTCGTCCAGCCAGTATGCCTGCTCATCGCAAAACGCCGCATACGCCTCGTCCGGGACGAAGCGGGAGAACGCCCGCCGCAGCACCGGCAGCCGGTGCTGCTCCAGCTTGTCGTAGTCGATCAGCTGCGGGTCGCGGCCGAAGTCGATGCCGCGGTATTCCTCCGGGCGCAGCAGCCCTTCCTCGCACAGCAGATCAAGATCGATGAAATAGGGGTTCCCCGCCGCGCAGGAGAACGACTGGTATGGGCTGTTGCCGAAGCCCGTCGGGCACAGCGGCAGGATCTGCCACAGGCTCTGCCCGCCCTTTTCCAGAAAATCGACGAAGTGATAGGCCTCGCGGCCCAGCGTGCCGATCCCGGTGCCGCCGGGCAGCGAAAAGACCGGCATCAATATCCCGC
>JAJXDX010000098.1 GCA_021640185.1 Oscillospiraceae bacterium
GCCGTAGGCTTTGGGGCATACGGGCGGGCGGGTCCTGTGCGACGGGGCACCGTGAACCATGTCAGGCGGGGAACCGAGCAGCATTAAGCGTTTTGTTCCCGTGTGCCGCAGATCGCCCGTCCGTCCGTATGCCCGAGAGCCTGCGGCATTTTTTTGTGGGAGATGAGCGCGTGTATCAGGCCCTTTACCGCAAATGGCGGCCAAAGACCTTTTCCGACGTCTGCGGACAGGAAACGGTCACCACCGCCCTGCGCAGCGAATTGACGAGCGGACGCCTTTCGCACGCGTATCTGTTCACCGGCTGCCGCGGCACGGGCAAAACGACCTGCGCCAAGATCCTGGCCAAGGCCGTCAACTGCGAGCATCCCGTCAACGGCGATCCGTGCAACGAATGCCCGACCTGCCGCGGGATCGACGACGGCTCCGTGCTGGACGTGACCGAGATCGACGCCGCCTCCAACAACGGCGTCGACAACATCCGCGACCTGCGCGACGAGGTGGCCTACACCCCCGTGACCGGGAAATACCGTGTGTATATCATCGACGAGGTGCATATGCTCTCGCCAGGGGCGTTCAACGCCCTGCTCAAAACGCTGGAGGAGCCGCCCGCGCACGTGCTGTTCATTTTGGCGACGACCGAGGTGCACAAGCTGCCCGCCACGATCCTGTCGCGCTGCCAGCGCTTCGATTTCGGGCGGATCCGCCCGCAGGACATCGCCGCCCGTCTTTCCTATGTGGCAGAGCAGGAGGGCATGGAGCTTGCCCCCGACGCCGCCATGCTGCTGGCGCGGCTGGCGGACGGCGCGATGCGCGATGCGCTGTCCCTGCTCGACCAGTGCGCCAGCGCGGGCAGCGCCATCACGGCCGACACCGTCGCCGCCTGCACCGGCATGGCGGCGCAGGACAGCCTGTACCGGCTGACCGACTGCCTCATCCGCCGCGACGGCGCGGCGGCGCTTGGCGAGATCGATGCCGCGTACCGCGGCTCGAAGGACATGGAACGGCTGTGCACCGAATGGATCGGCTATATGCGCGGGCTGATGATCCTGCACGCGATGCCGGATCCCGGCGAGCTGATCGTGGCCGCGCCCGAGGACATCGAAAAAATGCGGCAGCAGGCGGCACAGCTGGACACCGCCGCCGTGCTGCACGTGATGACGGTGCTGCAGAGCACGCTGGAAAAGCTGCGCGGCGGTGCGTCCCGCCGCGTGGAGATGGAGATGGCGGCGCTGCGCCTGTGCGATCCGCGGCTGGACGACGGCACGGCGGCGCTGACGCGGCGCATCGAGGCGCTGGAGAACGCGCTGCGCGCGGGCATCCCGGCGGCTCCTGTGACTGCGGCAGCAGCCGCAGCGACAGCTGCAGCCCAGCCGACGGCGACGGCGCCGACGACAAGTGCGTCTGCACCGGCGGCAAGCGTCCCGTCTATCCCGGTGCCGGACGAGCCGCGCCCGGCCGAGACGGATGTTCCGCCCGCGCCGGCGGACGAGGCCCCGGCGCACGGCGTGCCGCCCGTCGCCGCAGACGACGAGCAGCCCTTCGCCCGCTGGGGCGAGGTGCTGGAGCAGCTGCGCGGCAGCTGCATCCCGCTGTATGCGGTGCTGGCGCAGTCGAACGCGATCATCAAGGGCGGCAATATGCTGCTGATCTGCACGGACAACGCGATGTTCAAAGAACTGATCGGCCGCGACAACAACAAAGAGCTGCTGATGGCAGCCATCCGGCAGGCGACGGGGCAAACGCTGCGCGTCGGCCTGCGGCGCTCCGTCCGGGTGCAGAAGGACAAGGCCGACCCGCTCTCCCGGCTGATGGCCGCCGGGCGCAGCGCGGGCGTGGACGTGGAAGAAAAAAACTGACGGCGGACGCCGAACGATAAGACGATAAGGAGAAACGAAAGATGAAAGCACGGCTCCCTCAGGGCATGGGTGGCAAAGGCCCCGGCAATATGCAAAGCATGCTGCGTCAGGCGCAGAAGATGCAGGAGGACGTGGCCGCGCTGCAGCAGGAGCTGCAGGCGCGGGAATACACCGCCGCGGCGGGCGGCGGCGCGGTCAGCGCGACCGTCAACGGCGCGCACGAGCTGACGGCGCTGACGATCCGGCCGGACGTCATCGATCCGGACGATGCCGAGATGCTGGCAGATCTGGTGCTGGCGGCGGTCAACGCCGCGCAGAAGCAGGCCGCCGACGATGCGGAGCAGTCCATGAGCCGGGTGACCGGCGGCCTGGATCTGCCCGGCCTGCTTTGAGCCATGGCGTATACGCTGGCGCCGCTGGAGCGGCTGTCCGAGCAGCTGGAGCGGCTGCCCGGCATCGGGCGGCGCAGTGCGGCGCGGCTGGCGTTCCATCTGCTGTACATGAAGCAGGCGGACGCCGACGCGCTGACCGAGGCGCTGCGCACGGCGCGCGAGAGCATCCATGAGTGCCCGATCTGCTGCGATCTGACCGACGGCGAGATCTGCCCGATCTGCGCCGACCAAAAGCGCGATCCCGCCGCGATCTGCGTCGTGGCAGGGCCGCAGGACGTGATGGCCATCGAGCGGACGCACGAATACCGCGGGCGCTACCACGTGCTGCACGGCCTGATCTCGCCCATCGACGGGCGAGGGCCGGAGCAGCTGCGCGTCAAAGAGCTGCTGCACCGATTGGAGGACGAACGGGTGAACGAGGTCATCATGGCGACCGACCCGACCGTCGAGGGCGATTACACCGCCGTGTACCTGTCCCGGCTGCTCAAGCCCTTGGGCATCCGCGTGACGCGGCTGGCCTACGGGATCCCGGTGGGCGCGGATCTGGAATATGCCGACGAGGTGACGCTGAGCCGTTCGCTGGAAGGGCGCAGCGAGCTGTGACGCGCGGCACGTGAGGAGGATAGACATGGCGGACAAACAACGGTCGACGAACCGCACGATCACCGAGAACCGCAAGGCGTTCCACGATTATTTCATCGAGGAGAGCCTGGAGGCGGGGATCGAGCTGTGCGGCACGGAGGTCAAGGCACTGCGCCGGGGCGGCGTGAACCTGAAGGACGCGTGGTGCTCCGTCGTGGAGGGCGAGATGTTCATCAACGGGATGCACATCAGCCCCTACGAGCAGGGCAATATCTTCAACCGCGATCCGCTGCGGGTGCGCCGCCTGCTGCTGCACAAGCGCGAGATCATGCGCCTGTACGGGCTGGTCAAGCAGCAGGGATATGCGCTGGTGCCGCTGTCGGTCTATTTCAAGGGCGACCGGGTGAAGGTGCAAGTGGGACTATGCCGCGGCAAAAAGCTGTATGACAAGCGGGAGGATGCCGCGCGGCGCGACATGCGGCGCGAGGCCGAGCGCGCGATGAAGGAGCACAACGCCCGCTGAACAGGAGGAGCAGCGATGATGAAGACGGCCAGCGCCTGCCGCCGCACCGGCGGCTTCCTTTGCGGCGCGCTATGCGTGCTCGGCACGGCCGTGCTGGGCCTGCTCGGCGTGCTCAACGTCGTGTTCACCTCCGATCTCGATCTGCACGAAAAAAGCACCACGCAAGCGATCTCGCCGTTCGACGTCCTGTCGGCGGTGCTGCTGTGCGCGGTGCTTTTCCTTTTGCTGCGCTTCGGCGACCGGATCGACGAAGGGCGGCTTTTTTGTGTTTTGACGGGGATCACGCTGATCGGCGGGCTGTTTTTGCTGTTTTCGGCGGACGGCAGCCTGCGGGCGGACGCCGATCATGTCCACAAGGCGACGCAGCAGATCCTGCGGGGCGATCTTTCGTCCTTCTCCCCCGGCGGATACCTTTTCCGCTACCCGCATCAGCTGGGGCTGGTGCTGTACGAGCTGCCGCTGACCCTGATCGCACCGGATGCGCACATCCTGTTTTTTGCCAATCTGTCGTGCGTGATCGCGACCGACCTGTTCGTGCTGCGCATCACGCAGCGGCTGTGGGAGAACGACCGCGCGGTGGCCCGCACGGCGGTGTTTTTGTCTTTCGCGTTTTTGCCGCAGCTGTTTTTCATCCTGTTCGCCTACGGGCTGATCCCCGGCTTTACGGCGATGTGCGCAGGGCTGTATCTGCTGCTGTGCTTCGACCAAGGCGGCCGGTGGCCGTGCCTGATCGGCGGCGCGGCGCTGATGGCCATCGCCGTGCTGATCAAAAAAAACTTTGCGATCGGCGCGGCCGCAGCCGTGATCTTTCTTGTTCTGCGGCTGCTGCGGCAGCCGGATAAACGGCGTGCGGCGGCGTGCCTGCTCGTCCCGGCCGTGTGCCTGCTGCTGCGCCCGGCGGCTTATGCCGCGTTCACCGCCGCGACGGGAGCCGAGATCGGCGACGGGATGCCGAGCATCCTGTGGGTCGCCATGGGGACAGATCCGGATAACCGCCATTTCGGGCCGGGATGGTATGACGGCTACACCGAGCAGGTCTATGCCGACAGCGGATACGATACGCAGCGCGCCGCCGAAGTCGGGCGGGAGAAGCTGCGCGAGAGCCTTGCCCGTTTCCGGACCGATCCGGCGCTGGCGGCCGACTTCTTCGGGCAAAAGCTGATCTCGACCTGGTGCGAGCCGACGTTCCAGTCCATCTGGTCCGGGCCGCTTTCGTGGTGCGGGCAAAGCACGCACAATGCGCTTGCCCGCTCCATCTACGATCAAGGAACGGCCTACCGGGTGCTCTCACATGGGATGAAAGGGCTGCTGATCGTGCTCCTGCTCTCCGCCCTTGGCGGGGTGGTCGCCGAACGGCGGCGCCCGGAGCGCTTTGCCGTGCCATGCCTGTACCTGATCGGCGGGGTGCTGTTCCACATGGCGTGGGAAACGAAGAGCCAGTACGTTTATCCGTACATCTTTCTGCTGATCCCGCCGGCCGCGTCCGCGCAGGTGCGGCTGTACCGCCGTATCATGCGGGGGAAGGCCGATCAGGCATAACCGTACTTTTTGCGCTTGGCGAGCAGGAAAGCGAGCGACACGACCACGCTGAGGATCTCGCTGGCGGCAAGGGCATACCATACGCCGTCCAGATGCCAGATCAGCGGCAGCGTCGTGATGCACGCCACCGGCAGGATCAGCGACCGCACGAAGGAAACGGTGGCCGACACCGCGCCATCGTTGAGCGCGGTGAACAGCGACGACACATAGATGTTGAACCACATCGCAAGGAACGGCAGCGCGCAGATGACGAAGGCGTGCACCGTGATCGCCATGACCGTATCGTCATAGCCGACGAACAGCTGCGCGATCGGCCGCGCCAGCTCGATGGCCAGCGCCGTCAGCACGGCGGCCGACACCGCCAGCATCGACAAGCTCTTTTTCAGCAGGCTCTTCATCTCGTCATGATGCCCGGCGCCGTAATGGTAGCTCATCACCGGGGAGCTGCCCGAGGAATACCCCATGAACACGCCGATGAAGATGAACGCGGCGTACATCACCACGCCGTAGGCCGCCACGCCGTCCTCGCCCGCATATTTGATCAGCTGCAGGTTATACAGCATCCCCGTGACGGAGGCGGAAACGCTGGTCATCATCTCGGACGAGCCGTTGATGCACGCCTTGAGCATCGGCCGCGCGGAAAACCGCGTGCGCACGAAGCGCAGCGCCGACCGGTCACGGCGGCTGATGAACCAAAACAGCGGGATCAGCCCACCGACGCATTGGCTGAGCCCCGTGGCCAGTGCCGCGCCCGCCACGCCCAGATCGAGCAGGGCCATGAACACATAGTCGAGCACCATGTTCGTGCACCCGGCCGCCACCACGACGGTCAGGGCGAAACGCGGCTTTTCCGCCACGATCAGATAGCTTTGGAACGTGTATTGCGCGTGCATGGCCAAACTGAACAGCAGGCACAGCGTGCCGTAGGTCATACAGTCGGGCAGCATGGCCTCCGTCGCGCCGAACAACAGCGCCACCGGGCGCAGCAGCGCGATGCCGGCCGCCGTGCACACCACGCTGGTACCGAGCATCAGGTACAGCATCATCGTGAAATATTCCTGCGCCAGATGCGTTTTGCCCTCGCCCAGCGTTTTGGCGGTCAGTGCGCTGCCGCCGACGCCCAGCATCGCGCCGATGCCACCGATGATCTGCAGATACGGCATGATCAGGTTGACGGCGGCGAACGCCGTTTTGCCCACGAAATTCGACACGAAAAAGCCGTCGACCATCCCGTAGATCGACGTGAAGATCATCATGAACACCGACGGCAGCGTGAACCGGATCAGCCGCCCGACGGTGAAATGATCCGAAAGCCGGATCTTGCTCATCGTTTTTCCCCCGTTTCTTTTTCCCGATCGGCGCAGACCGCGCCGATCTCTTTTTCCAAAAGGTCCGATATTCGCGCCGTCGCGGCCGCATAGGCGGCAAGCGCGCCGTCGTCGAGCTGCCTGTAGGCGGCAAGCTCCGCCCGCCGCAGGCGCGCGGCCGTGCGTTCGGCCAGCTGCCGCCCCTCGTCGGTCAGCGCCACCCGCTTGCCGCCGTGCGTACCGGGCAGCGGATGCAGCGCGACCGTGCCTCTGCGGGACAGCGCCGTCACGGCGGAGCCGACCGTCTGCTTCGGGAAGCTGCAGCGGCGGCACAGCTGCTGCTGCGTGCAGCCCTCCGGCTCTGCCCACAGCGTGTACAACAGCCACATCGCCGTGTCCGACAGGCCGCAGCTTGCGGCGAACCGGTGATACAGCGCATCCTGACGTAATTGCTGACGATAGATCTCGTCGATATGCCGTTCGGTATCCATCCCGCGCCCCCTTTGATTTGATCAGTCCGAAATCAGACCGGGCAAGCGCACAGTATAGCACGATCAACCGCGAATGTCAACCGCGAACGGCGACAAAGATTTGCATTTGCGTGCAAGACCTGATATAATATATCGGATAGAAAACGACCTTCGGAAAGGACATATGCTCATGCTTCGCCGTTTCATCAGCTATTACAAGCCCTACCGGGCGATGTTTTTCTTCGATCTGTTTTGCGCGCTGTGCATCTCGCTGGTCGATCTGGCCTATCCGATGATCTCGCGCCACGTGCTCAACGATCTGCTGCCGCAAAGCGCGTTTTCGGCGTTTTTCGTCTGGATGGCGGTCTTGGTGGGCGCATATCTGCTCAAGGGCGTGTTCCAGTTCATCGTCACCTATTGGGGGCATATGCTGGGCGTGAACATGGAGATCGATATGCGGCGCGACCTATTCGCCCATCTGCAGACGCTGCCGTTCTCGTTTTATGCCACGCAGCGCACCGG
>JAJXDX010000099.1 GCA_021640185.1 Oscillospiraceae bacterium
ACTGTAGGCTCTCCAGCAGCTTCAGGATATACTTCTGTGTGCGCAGCAGATCGACCGAGTCGACTTTGCCGTCGCGGTTGCTGTCCGCCGCCGTCAGGTACGGGCCGGCCAGCTCCTCCAGTCCCAAGATATGCTTCTGCGCGCGCAGAAGATCCACGGAATTGACCGTGCCGTCGCCGTTGACGTCGCCCACGATCACCACCGGATAGCTCGCGCACAGCACGTCGTTTTTGCTGTACAGCCGCACGATATCGCCGCACGCGACGCTGCCGTCCGTTTTGGTCTTGCCCGTGCTGTCCGTCAGCACGGCCTTCCCGTCGGCCACCGCCAGCGCCTGCAAAAACGCCGTCGCCGCCGTGCCCGGTTCAACGCCGGTGATCGTTTCGCCCACCCGGTAGGTCTTGCCGGTGATCGTGGGCGTTTTGATCGCCTCGCCGCCCTCGCGGGTGATCGTGACGGTGTAGGTGCGTTTCGCGCCGCTCGTGGCCGTTACCGTCAGCGCCACCGTGTTCTCGCCGGGCTGCAGCACGGTCTCGCCGCCCCCGGTCAGCGTCGCACCGGCGGCGTGCTTTTTCGCCGCCACGGTCACCCTCGTCACGCTTGCGTCCACCTGCACGGCGTATTCGTGCGTGTAGCGGTCGAAGGTCGGCGTCAGCGACAGCTTGTCCACCGTGATCTCGTTCAAAAAGTTGTCGTTGTTCCCGGTGCGGGAGGGCTCGCTCGGGATCTGTTCCGGTATGCTCGTATACACCGGGATGATGAAGGTCAGCGCGCACGCCAGCTGCGCGCTGCTCGTGCGGCTGTAGCGCAGCGCGCCCTCCTGCTTCGCCCCGGCCACATACGTCATGTATTGGTGGCCGTATAGGCCGCTCTGCTTGTTCGTCACGTTGAATTTTTGATAATACACCGTATCCTGCCCGCGCTGGATGTAGTATTTTCCGATGCTGTTCGCGCTTTCGATCAGGCACTTGTACGGCGTGTCCCAACCGTGGTTTTTGGCATAGATCGCACCGTTGACCACGGCGCTGTTGCCGTTGCCCCTGACCGCGCCGATGTCGAAGAAGTTATAGTACCCTTCGTACCCCGGTACGGTCGCCGTGCCCAGTCCGTTTTTGTCCGTGCCCTCCTGTGCGGCCTTCGCCGCCAGATAATAAGCGCTGACGTTGCTCTCCTTCGCCGCGCGCATGAAGTCGTCGGTATGCTTTCGCAGCGCCGTCGGCAGAATGGCGCGTACGCCGTCCGCCGTGTGTTCGGCGGAGTACGACAGCTCCTCGAACTGGAACACGTCCCGGCTGTTGAGCCACGGCCGCGGATCGAGGTAATACGCGATCACCGGCGCGGCGGCGGAAACATACCCGCCGCTGTCAAAGGATACGTATTGGTTCTTCGCAAAATCGTATGCGCCGTATTCCATCGATTTCCACGCATCCGGCGATTGCAGGGTGTTCAGCCCCACGCGGCACTCCGCCTTCCACGCGGTGTCGAAGCTCATCGACAGCTTCTGTGCGCGCAGCACCCATTGCGGATGCTCCGCGTGGATCTGACGCAGGCCGGGCTTGTAGCTTTCCGGGAACCCCTGCGCCGTCATGTACGCCTCAAAATCCTCGTCCGGATCGTATTTGGCGTTGATCGTGATATAGTCCGCGCTGGAATAGCCCGTCAGCGTCCCTTTCGTCACCTTATACCACTTGCCGCTGCTGTTCTCCACCGTTTCCGTGATCGTGACCACGTCGTTGTCGTATAGCGAGCCGACCATCGCATAGCTCGTCCCCGGGCCGCTGCGCACCCGCAGCGAGTCGTTGACGTGCACCGTCCCGGTCATCACCGTTTCCTCGGCCGCGACCAGCGCGCCGATGGCCGAAAACAGCAGGCAAAGGCACAGCAGCACCGGCAGCACCCGATGCCGCATCCGTTTCCCTTCCATGCCTTCCCTCTCTTTCCGTCGATCAAGTCTTGTTACAGTCCGTGGTCCTGTACACGAAACGCCAGTTTGCCATAAGCCGCAAGATCCTTTTCCGTCGATCAGGTATCATACGATCCGTTAGTTCTGTATACGATACGCCAGTTCGTCGCAAGCCGCCGATCATGTCCACCGATCGGCAAAATAGCTTGTCCCATCCGTATGATCGTGCATGATCTATCCTCTGCGTATCCAAGCTGTCCGTCCTCACTGCCCGTTCAGCACTTTCTGCAGGGCGGCAAGCTCGTCGGCGGCTGTGGGCTGCATCAGCTGCGCAAAGCGGAACAGCACGAAGCCGCCGCACGCGCCGGACTGCCGGGCAAGCGCCGCCTGTCGGGCCAAGATGTCCGAATTCGTGCACCACTCCCGCCGTCCGTCTCCGGCATATCGGTCGTCCGCCGCGCCCGCCTTGTACAGCGCCAGCCCGATATACAGCTCGACGCCCGCCCGTCGGGGCAGCGCCAGCCATTCGTCCAGCACCTCCGGGTACGGATGCGCGCTGTTTTGAAAGCCGAAATACAGCTGCGGGCAGATGTGGTCGATGTATCCCGGCTCCCGCATCCAGCGGGCAACATCGGCATAGGCCGTCGTGCGGCACTTTTCGGCCAGCCCGATCGGGCTGATGCCGAAGGTGCGTCCGTACTGGTGGGCAAGCCCGTACACGGCGCTCACCAGCGCGTCCACCTGCGTGCGCCGCCAGTCACCGGCATCCATGTCGTCCGGCACGTCACCGTCCGGCATTCCGGCGGGGTAGAAATAATCGTCAAAATGGATGCCGTCCACGGCATACCCGGAAAGCAGCTCCCGTACCCCGGCCAGCACCAGCCGCCGCGCGGCGGCATCGGCGGGATCGTAATAGCGCGCGCCGTCGATCGTCACCGTGCGCGGTGTTTCGCCGTCGATCTCGCTCACGGCGGCGGCCGTTTCGCCGATCCGATAGGGATTGATCCATGCGAACAGCCGGATGCCCCGCCGCCGCGCCTCCCGCACGGCGCAGGCCAGCGGATCGAACCCGCTGCCCATCAGCCGTTCGGCGGCCTTCGCCGCCGGGAACACGGCCGAGCGATAGTACGCGTCCCCGTGCGCCCGCACATGGAAAAACACCGTGTTCATTCCCGTTTTTCGGCAGGTGTCGAACAGCCCGGCGATCGCACGCTCTGCCGCCGCCGCATCCGCGGCGGCGTTCAGCAGCGGGTCGAGTTCCAGATACGATACCCAAACGCCGCGCATCTCCTCGGCCGCCGACGTGTCCGGTGCCGGGGCACCGGACACGCCGGACGCCCCGCTGCCCGGTGCGCTCTGACGGCCGCAGCCGCCGCACAGCAGCGCCGCGCACAGCAGCAGGGCCACGGCCGATCGGCCCAAAAGACGGCGGTCCATCACAGCATCGCTCTCCTTATTTTACATAATTCGTCACGAAAGGTCAAGTGTTGTTTGTGCGATCACCTGTTTTTGGCAGCTGCCTGCGGCACATTTCGCCTTTCCGGTTTGCATTTTCGCCGCGGATATGGTAAGATGACCGAAAAAGGGGGAACGACCGATGGATATCCTGACCAAGCTTTGGCCGCTGCTGCTCGTCTATCTGGCGGTGATCAATCTGCTTTCGTGCGTGCTGACGGTGGCCGATAAGCGCCGTGCCAAGCGCCGCGCGTGGCGTGTCCCGGAGGCGACGCTGCTCTGGGTCGCAGCGCTGGGCGGCGCGCCGCTGGAGCTGCTGACGATGAAGCTGATCCGCCACAAAACGCAGCACCGCAAATTCATGTGGGGGCTGCCCGCTATACTGATCGCGCAGATCGCGGCGGCCGCCGCGGTCTGGTGGCTTATCCGCGGCTGACGGCAAAGGGGGTTGCGCCCCGCTTATATATATGGTAAAATAGACGAAGATAAGACGCAAGGGAGGTCTGCACCGTGAAATGTCCCTTCTGCGGCTATGCCGACAGCCGCGTGATCGATTCCCGCCCGGCAGACGAGGGCAGCCGCATCCGCCGCCGCCGCGAATGTCCGGCCTGCGGCCGCCGCTTCACCACGTACGAGATGGTCGAAAGTTTGCCGATCGTCGTGGTCAAAAAGGATCGCTCGCGCGAGCCGTTCGATCGGCAAAAGCTGCTCAACGGCCTGCTGCGCGCGTGCGAAAAGCGCCCCGTGCCGATCGAGCGGCTCGACCGCGCCGTCGACGAGATCGAGGCGCAGCTGCAAAACTCGCTGGAGCGTGAGGTGCCCACCACGAAGATCGGCGAATGCGTGATGGATCAGCTGCTGCATATCGACGACGTGGCCTACATCCGCTTTGCCTCGGTCTATCGCCAGTTCAAGGATGTGGAAGCCTTCAACGAGGCGATCCGCAAGCTGATGGAGAACGAGGATAAAGCCGGAAAATAACAACGCACAGGAATAAACGACGGCGGCTTTACGCAAAGTAATGCCGCCGTTCGCCGCGCACGGCGCGGCCGACGGAGAAACGGAGGAAAAGCGATGGCGCGCCTATCGGTGGAGCGGATCGACAAATATTTCGGCGAGCGGGCGTTGTTCACCGCCCTGTCGTTCGAGATCGGCGAGCACGACCGCATCGGTCTGGTCGGCGATAACGGCTGCGGCAAAACGACGCTGTTCCGCCTGCTGACGGGCGAGGACGCGCCGGACGGCGGCCAGATCGTGCGCTATCGCGGCACGCGGATCGGCTACATGGCGCAGCACACCTGCCGCGATGCCGACCGCACCTTGTGGGACGAGGTGCAGAGCGTGTTCGACCCGCTCATGGCGCTGGAGCGGGAGCTGGCCGAGGTCAACGCCGCCGTGGAGGGCGGCGACATCTCCGATGCGCTGCTTGCCCGCCAGCACGAGCTGCGCGAGCGGTTCGAGGCGGAGGGCGGCCTGTATTACCGCAGCCGCGTGCGCTCTACGCTGCTCGGGCTCGGGTTCGAGGAGCGGCAGTTCTCCACGCCGGTCGGCGTGCTGTCCGGCGGGCAGCGCAGCAAGGCGGCGATGGGCCGCCTGCTGCTCGCCGATACGAACCTGCTGCTGCTCGACGAGCCGACCAACCACCTCGACATCCCTTCCGTCGAATGGCCGCAAACCTACCTGCAGGGCTATCCCGGCGCGGTAATGGTCATCTCGCACGACCGTTATTTTTTGGATAAGGTCACCACCCGCACGATGGAGCTGAAGGCCGGACGGCTGTACATGACGGACGGCAACTATTCCGTCCATCGCGAAAAGCGGGAGCGCGACCGCGAAACGGAAGAAAAGCACTACCGCACCGCCGTGCAGGAGATCCGGCGGCTGGAAGAGAACATCGCCCTGCTCAAGCAGTGGAACCGCGAAAAGAGCATCAAGCAGGCCGAAAGCCGCGAAAAACGCGTCGAACGCCTGCGCGCCGACCTCGTCGCCCCGGAGCAGGACGCCCGCACGATCCGTTTCGCCTTCA
Source organism: Oscillospiraceae bacterium (assembly GCA_021640185.1). Lineage (GTDB taxonomy): Bacteria > Bacillota > Clostridia > Oscillospirales > Acutalibacteraceae > UBA5905. The sequence goes on from JAJXDX010000099.1 coordinate 5,385, forward strand.
CCGCGCGGCAGACCAGCGGCAACGAGGTGCTGAACGCCGGCGGCCTGTCGATGGGGTTCGACGGGCGCACGTTGTTCTCCGGCGCGGCGCTGGACATCCGGCGTGGGGAGCGGGTGTTCCTGCTCGGCCCCAATGGCTGCGGCAAAACGACGCTGCTACGCATTTTGTGCGGGCAGCTCACACCGCAGAGCGGTTATGTCCGCCCCGGCGCCAAGGTCACGATCGGCTACTACGATCAGACGCAGGAAGGGCTGGACTACCGCATGACCGCGATGCAGCAGCTGTGGAACGCCTATCCGCAGATGACGGAAACGCAGATCCGCAGCGCGATGGCGGCATTTCTGTTCCGCGGCGACGAGGTGTATAAGACCGTCGGGGTCATGAGCGGCGGCGAACGCGCGCGCCTGCTGCTGCTCAAGCTGATGCTGGCGGGCGATAACCTGCTGCTGCTCGACGAGCCGACCAATCACTTGGACATCGCCTCGCGCGAGGCGCTCGAGGACGCGCTCTCCGGCTATGACGGAACGATCCTCGCCGTCTCGCACGACCGGTATTTCATCAACCGCATGGCCACCCGCGTGTTGGAACTGGATACGGACGGCATCACGCCCGCGGGCAACGATTACGATGCCTACGCCGCCGCCAAGGCGCGCGCCGCGGCCGCACAGGCACAGGAGAGCGTGGCGGCCGAAGCAGCAGCGCCCCCGCCGCGCGAGAACGACTATAAGCAGCGTAAGGACAGGCAGGCGCAGGTGCGTCGGCTGCGCGCGGCCGTCCGCCGCGCGGAGGAGCAGATCGCCGCGCTGGAAGCGGCGGCGGCCGACCTGCGCGCCCGCATGGCCGATCCCGCCGTCGCGGCGGATTATGCGCAGATCGCCGCCTTGGGCGAGGAACTGGCGGATAACGAGTGCCGCACCGAGGATACGATGGAGCAGTGGGCGCAGGATCAGCAGACGCTGGAAGAATTGGGCGAGTAACGGGGGGCTGGCGCAGTACCGGGCAGAGCTGCTGCCGGAGGATGGGTCGGTCGAGGACCGGCATTTGCACGGTGAGCATCACCCGGAGCTGCACCGCGTCGCGGCGCTGTATGCCCAGCTGAAAGCTGCCCCCTCGGCCGAGGTCTTTGCGCAGCTGCGTCAGACGACCGGTGACTATACCGTCCCCGCCGATGCCTGCCCGACGGTTGAGAAGACCTATGCGCTCCTGCGCTCGCTCGACGAAGCGTTCGCCCGCTGACGATCGACAAAAAACGTCCGCCGCCCGGTTCGGGCGGCGGACGTTTTTTGTGCGATATCCTTGGCGTTTACCGGCTGCGGATCCATGCGGCGCACCACGTGGGCCAGTCGTTCAGCTGCTCCTCGATCATGCCCGTTTCCGCCTGCGCCAGCGACAGGCCGTGGCAGCCGTTCGGCGTGATGTGCAGCGCAAAAGGCACGCCGTTCTCGCGCAGGGCAGAGGCCATCATCAGGCTGTTCTCCACCGGCACGGCATCATCGGCCACCGTGTGCCAAATGAAGGCGGGCGCGGTGCTCGCCGTCACTTGATTTTCCAGCGACATCAGCGCCCACGTTTCGTCCGTGCGACGGTCGAGCAAGACATTGTTGATCGAATCGACGTGCGCGAACTTCCCGGACGAGATCACCGGATACCCCAAGAACATGCCGGTCGGGCGCACGTCGGCGGCGGCGCGGCAAAGGTTCGGCGCAACGAATTCGCGGTCCCAGAACACCCCAAGGCTCGCCGCCAGATGCCCGCCGGCGGAGAACCCGCAAACATAGATCTTGTCGGGATCGATGC
>JAJXDX010000100.1:0-312 GCA_021640185.1 Oscillospiraceae bacterium
CATCTCCCGCCCGCCGGCGGAATAAAACGTCAGATAGCTGTCGCCCAAGGCGACGAGATAGTTCTGCGAACGGTCGAGCACATGGACGTTCGCCCCGGAGATGTCCACCGGGAAACCGCCGCCCTTGTCGTTCATCGAATCCTGCAGGCGGGCCAGCAGCTTATCCGGCGCCAGCGTGTCCCAATGGGTGTAGCACACCCAGAACAGCCCGACGAGCAGCGCGAGCACCAGCAGCCGCCGCAGCGCCCGCAGGCGCGCGCGACGGCGGCGGCGCTGCCGCTGCTGCGCCCGGTCGATCATCGGCTCGCCGTC
>JAJXDX010000100.1:322-7085 GCA_021640185.1 Oscillospiraceae bacterium
TTTTCGTCGCGTCGCTCATCCATCCTGCCTGCCCCCTTTCCTCATTCTTCCGGCGGGTAGAACACCCGCGCAAGGCAAAGGCCCTTGGCCGGGGCGGTCGGCCCGGCGCACGCCCGGTCGCCGGACGCGAAGATGCCGCCGATCGCGTCCGGCGCCATGCGCCCGTCCGCGATCTCCAGCAGCGTGCCCACCATGATGCGCACCGTGTTGTACAAAAAGCCGTCCGCCTCTACGGTGAAGGTGACAAGGTCGCCCTCCCGCCGCACGGCGGCGGCGCGCACGGTGCGCACGGTATCCGCCACGTCGCTGCCCGCGGCACAGAAGGCCGACAGATCGTGCCGGCCGACAAAGTCGGCGGCGGCCCGGTCGAGCAGCCGCTCGTCGATCCGGCGGGTGCGGTGCAGCGCATAGCGGGCATACACCGGGTGGCGCTGCGTCCCGTTCCAGATCCGGTAAACATAGCGCTTGCCCAGCGCACTGTAGCGCGGATGGAACGTGTCCGCCACCGGCCGCGCCGCATACACGGCGATGTCCGGCGGCAGGTGGAAATTCAAAGCGGAGGCGAGCTTATCCCCGGTCAGGCTGCTCTGCGTATCGAACGTGCAGCAGAACATATCCGCATGGACGCCCGCGTCCGTGCGGCTGCAGCCGGTGATCCCGGCGCGCACGCCGGTCACCGCTTCCACCGCATCCTGTAGCGTCTGCTGCACGGTGACGGCGTTCGGCTGGACCTGCCAGCCGTGATAGGCCGTGCCGTCATAGCGCAGGGTGAGCAGCATACGGGGCATGGGACGCATCCTCCTTTTCGTCGAATTCAGGCAAGAACGGAGCCGAACAGCACGTTGAGCACGATCAGCCCGCCCGCGAACACCGCGACCGCCGCCAGCGCGGCGATGTCGCGCGGGGCGATGTGCGGGCTGCGCATCCGGGTGCGCCCCTCGCCGCCGCGGTAGCAGCGGCATTCCATCGCCATGGCCAGATCGTAGGCCCGACGGAACGACGACACGAACAGCGGGATCAGGATCGGGATCATCGCCCGCACGCGGCGGATCAGCCCGCCGCTCTCCATGTCCGCGCCGCGCGCCTTCTGCGCCGACATGATCTTGTCCGTTTCCTCAATCAGCGTGGGGATGAACCGCAGCGCGATCGTCATCATCATCGCCAGCTCGTGCGCGTTGACATGGATGACGCGCAGCGGCGAGAGCAGCCGCTCGATCGCGTCGGTCAGCGCCGTCGGCGTGGTGGTGTAGGTGAGCAGCGAGCTGCCCATCAGCAGGCACACGATGCGCACGGCGATGAACACCGCCGTGCCGATGCCGCGGCTGGTGATGTGGATCGGCCCCAGATCGAGCAGCGGCGTGCCGCCGGTGATATAGAACATATTCAGCAGGGACGTGAACAGCACCAGCAGCAGCACCGGCCGCACACTGCGCCACATCAGGCGCAGCGGCAGACGGCTGAGCGTCACGCACAGCAGCGTGAACGCCGCAACGGCACCGAGCCCCGCCCAGTTCTGCGGCAAGAACACCACGACGATGAACAGCAGCGTGAGCACCAGCTTCATCCGCGGATCGAGCCGATGCAGCAGCGACCGGCCGGGGAAATATTGCCCGATGGTGATATCGCTCAGCACGGCGCATCACCTCCCAGCAAGGGGAGCAGCCGCTCTGCGGCCTGCTGCACGGTGTACACGTCCGTCGATACGTCCACGCCCGCCTGCCGCAGCAGCAGCATGATCTGGGTGACGGACGGCACGGTCAGCCCCATGGCGGTCAGCTCCTCGGCGCGGGAGAACACCCGCTGCACGGTGTCGAGCATCGCGATCTTGCCGTGATCCATCACCAGCACGCGGTCAGCCACGGCGGCGATGTCCTCCATGCTGTGCGACACCAGCAAAACGGTGGTGTCCTCCCGGTCGCGATAGCGGCGGATCATCGACAGCACCTGCCGCCGCCCGCGGGGATCCAGGCCTGCCGCAGGCTCGTCCAGGATCAGGATCTGCGGGCGCATCGCCATGACCCCCGCGATCGCGACGCGGCGCTTCTCGCCGCCCGAAAGGGCGAAGGGCGACTGCGTCAGATATTCCTCGCCAAGGCCGACGTCCGCAGCCGCCGCGCGCACGCGGCGGTCGATCTCGTCCTCCGGCAGCTCCATGTTGTGCGGGCCGAAGGCGATGTCCTTGTATACCGTTTCTTCAAACAGCTGATGCTCCGGATATTGGAACACCATGCCGACGCGAAAGCGCACGGCGCGGATCTTCTTTGGTTCTTCCCAAATGTCGCGCCCGTCCAGCAGCACGCGCCCGGCCGTCGGACGCAGCAGGCCGTTGAGGTGCTGCACCAGCGTCGATTTGCCGGAGCCGGTGTGCCCGATGATGCCAAGCAGCTCCCCCGGCCGGGTGGAGAACGACACGCCGCGCAGCGCGTGCATCTCGAACGGCGAACCGGCGGCGTAGGTATAGGTCAGGTCTTGTGTTTCCAGCACTGCCATGGCGGCGCTCCTTTCGTGATCATTGCGTTTTGCCCGCGCCGCGGCGCATCAGGGCAAGCAGCGCATCCGCACATTCCTGCGGCGTGAGGATGTCAGCGGGGATGTCCACGCCCGCCTGCCGCAGTGCGGCACACAGCGCCGTCGGCTGCGGCACGTCCAGCCCCACGGCGCGCAGCCGTTCGCCGTCCGAAAACACCTGCCGCGGCGTGCCGTCCGCGATGATGCGGCCGCCGTCCATGACCACCACGCGGTCGGCGCGCGCCGCCTCCTCCATATAGTGGGTGATCAGCACGACCGTCATGCCCTGCTCGCGGTCCAAGCGGCACACGGTGTCGATCACCTCCTGCCGCCCCTGCGGGTCGAGCATCGCGGTCGGCTCGTCCAAAACGATGACATCCGGCTGCATGGCCAGCACGCCCGCAATCGCGACGCGCTGCTTCTGCCCGCCGGACAGCTTGTGCGGCGAGTGCGCGCGGTATTCCCACATCCCCACCGTGCGCAGTGCCTGCTCCACGCGGCGGCAGATCTCGTCCGGCGCGATGCCGAGGTTCTCCGGTCCGAAGGCCACGTCCTCCTCGACGACGGTGGAGACGAGCTGGTCGTCCGGATCCTGCAGCACCATGCCGACGGTGCGGCGCACATCGTAGGTGTGCGCCTCGTCCGCGGTGTCCATGCCCTCGACGAGCACGCGGCCGCCGGTGGGCAGCAAAATGGCGTTGAAATGTTTCGCCAGCGTCGATTTGCCGCAGCCGTTGTGCCCCAGCAGGGCAACGAACGTGCCCGGCTCGATCGCCAGATCCACGCCGCACAGCACGGCGGGCGGCACGACCGAGGCCGTGTCCGTCACGCCCTCGTCCTCGTGCGTATAGCGGAAGGTGACGTCCTTCGCGTCCAGTATCGGCATCAAAGCACCTCCGGTCAGTCGGCGTGCCACACGGCAGTGGCGCCGCACGGCAGGATCAGTCCGCTGTCGGTCACGGGCAGCCCGATCTCGTCCGCCGAAAGCGTGCCGCCGATCCCGGCGGGCAGCAGCGAACCCAGAACATACCGCATGACCGACGGGGACAGCCCCGTCGTGTAGGAATTGATCAGGAAAAACAGCGGACGGTCGGAAAGCAGCTTGACGCACTCGGCGACGAAGGGATAGATCTGCTCCTCCAGCTTCCAGATCTCGCCGCCCGGCCCGCGGCCGTAGGACGGCGGATCCATCAAGATCCCGTCATAGCGGTTGCCGCGCCGCTGCTCCCGCTGCACGAATTTGCCGCAATCGTCCACCAGCCAGCGCATCGGGCGGTCGATCAGCCCGGACAGCGCGGCGTTCTCGCGTCCCCACGCGACCATGCCCTTGGCGGCATCGACGTGCGTGACGTGCGCGCCCGCCGCGACGCACGCCAGCGTGGCCGCACCGGTGTAGCCGAACAGGTTGAGTACCCGGATCGGCCGTCCGGCCTCGCGGATCAGCCCGGTCATCAGATCCCAGTTGACCGCCTGCTCCGGGAACAGCCCGGTGTGCTTGAACCCCATGGGCTTCAGTGCGAACGTCAGCTGCCGATAGCGGATCTGCCAGCTGTCGGGGATCGGACGCAGACGCTCCCACTGCCCGCCGCCGGTGTTCGACCGATGATAGCGGGCGTGCGCCTGCCGCCAGCGCGGATCTTTGCGCGGCGTCTGCCAGATCACCTGCGGATCCGGCCGGATCAGCAGGATATCGCCCCAGCGCTCCAGCCGTTCGCCGGACGAGGCGTCCAGCAGCTCGTAATCCTTCCATTCTGCGGCAGCTCTCATAGACGTTCCTTTCTTCTTCAGCCCTCTGCGCCGATCTCGGCCTTGATCAGAGCGGCCAACTCCAGCGCGACGGCGTTGATCTTATCAAAGTCTTTGCCCTCGACCATGACGCGCACCAGCGGCTCCGTCCCGCTGACGCGCACCAGCACCCGCCCGTCGCGCCCAAGATCCCGCTGTGCCGCATCGATCTTTTCGTGCAGGGCGGTGCTGTCCTCGTACCGCTGCTTCTGCGCGGCATCGGCGCGCACGTTGACCATCACCTGCGGATAGCGCTCCATCAGCGCGCCGACGCGCGACAGCTTCCAGCCCTTTTGTCTGGCCATGGTCAGCAGCTGGATCGCCGACAGCTGGCCGTCGCCGGTGGAGGCGTATTTCGTCAGGATGATGTGGCCGGACTGCTCGCCGCCGATGGCGTAGCCCTCGCGGCGCATCTCCTCGAGCACGTAGCGGTCGCCCACCTTCGTGGATACGGTGTGGATGCGGTTCTCCTCGCAAAAGCGGAAGAACCCAAGGTTGGACATCACGGTGACGACGGCGGTGTCGCCCGGCAGCTTGCCCTGCTCCTTCATGTGCAGGGCAAGCGCGGCGATGATCTTGTCGCCGTCGAGCAGATTGCCCCGCTCGTCGACGGCCAAGCAGCGGTCGGCGTCGCCGTCAAAGGCGATACCCGCCGTAAAGCGCATTTTTTTGACCAGTTCCGTCAGCCCCTCCATGTGGGTGGAGCCGCAATCCTCGTTGATGTTCGTGCCGTCCGGCTGATCGTTGAGGAACACGCAGTCCGCCCCCAACGCCGAAAACAGCTTGCGCGCCGTAGCACTGGCCGAGCCGTTGGCGCAGTCGATCGCCAGTTTCATCCCGCGCAGATCGGTCTGCGTCGTGGACAGCAGGTGGAACACGTAATCGTCCACGGCGGGACGCGGCGGCAGGATCCGCCCGACGGCGCCGCCCGTCGGCACCGGCGGCGTTTTTTTGCCGTCCAGCACGATCTGGTCGATCTCCGCCTCCAGCGTATCGGGCAGCTTGTTGCCGTTGCCGTCGAACAGCTTGATCCCGTTATACTCGCACGGATTGTGGGAGGCCGAGATCATGATCCCCGCGTCCGCCCCGTACTTGCCCACAAGGTACGCCACCGCCGGCGTGGGGATCACGCCCAGCGGCAGCACGTCCGCACCGACGGAGCACAGCCCCGCGCAGAGCGCCGCCTCCAGCATATCCGACGAGGCGCGCGTGTCCTTGCCGATCACCACCATCGGCCGGCGCTTGGCCGTTTCGATCAGCACCATCGCCGCCGCACGGCCGATGCTCATCGCCAGTTCACACGTCAGCTCCGTATTCGCGACGCCGCGCGCGCCGTCCGTTCCGAACAATCTGCCCATCGTTATCCTCCCTCTGATCGATCAAAACATCGTCTGTCCGTTCTGCTCCAGCCCAAGGTGCGCATATGCCGCCGGCAGCACGATCCGCCCGCGCGGCGTGCGCCCGAGGAAGCCGATCTGCATCAGATACGGCTCGTGCACATCCTCGATGGTGACCGGCTCCTCGCCGATCATGGCGGCCAGCGTCTCCAGCCCGACCGGGCCGCCGTTATAATGGCGGATCATCGCCGTCAGCATCCGCCGGTCGCCCGCGTCCAGCCCCAGCTCGTCGACCTCCAGCCGGGTCAGCGCCTCCTTCGCGATCGGGCGGTCGATGACGCCGTCGCCCAGCATCTGCGCAAAATCGCGCACGCGCTTGAGCATCCGGTTGGCGATACGCGGCGTCCCGCGGGAGCGGGACGCGATCTCCCGCGCGCCGTCCGGCTCGCACGCGATGCCGAGGATGCCCGCGCTGCGCGTCACGATCCGGGTCAGCTGCTCCGTCGTGTACAGCTCCAGCCGCATGACCACGCCAAAACGGTCGCGCAGCGGCGCGGACAGCTGTCCGGCGCGCGTCGTCGCGCCGATCAGCGTAAAATGCTGCAGCGGCAGGTGGATGGAGGAAGCGCCCTGCCCCTTGCCGTTGATGATGTCGATCGCGAAATCCTCCATCGCGGGATACAGGATCTCCTCCACCGTGCGGGGCAGACGATGGATCTCGTCGATGAACAGCACATCGCCCTCGTCCATGTTCGTCAGCATGGCGGCCAGATCGCCCGGCCGCTCGATCGCCGGGCCGGACGTGATGCGGAAGTTCACGCCCAGCTCCGCCGCGACGATGCCCGCCAGCGTCGTTTTGCCCAGTCCCGGCGGACCGTACAGCAGCACGTGATCGAGCGCCTCGTGCCGCTGCTTTGCCGCGTCGATGAACACCGCCAGATTTTCTTTGACCTTATCCTGCCCGATATAGTCGGACAGCGCACGCGGACGCAGCGGATTATCGCCGTCGTCCTCCGGCAGCTGCCCGCCGGATACCAGCCGGTATTCCAGATCCAGCTCGGCGTCCATGCGCATCGCTCCTTCCCTCTCCGTTCGCGGGCGCAAAACGCCCACTCTATCCTATTATTCTACCA
>JAJXDX010000101.1:0-549 GCA_021640185.1 Oscillospiraceae bacterium
GTGCTGCAGCGCTCAGCGCCGCAAAGGTGGGATCCTCCGCAAAGCGCAGAAGGTAGCGCCGCACCCGTTCCTCTCCGCCCAGCCGGTCGATCGCCGATCGGGCCGGTGATCCGATCGAAGAAAAAAACTCGTCTAACGTCATCGCGCATCCGCTCCTTTCTTTTGGCAGCGCTCCGTCAAGATGTGCAGCATCGCCTGTGCATCCAACGGCTTGGGAAGCATATCGTCCATCCCGGCATCGCGGTATTTTTGAATGTCCTCCGGGAAGATATTGGCCGTCATCGCCAAGATCGGGACGGTTTTTGCATCCGCACGCGGCAGAGCGCGGATGCGGCGCGCAGCGGTCATCCCATCCATCCGCGGCATTTGCACGTCCATCAGGATAGCATCGAACGCACCCTCCGGCGCGGCAGAGAACAGGGAGAGCGCCTGCTCACCGTCCTCGGCCTCGGTCACCGACGCACCGCCGTCAGACAGCAGCTGCACGGCGATCTCGCGCCCAAGGTCGTTATCCTCCGCCACCAGCAGATGCAGCCCGGCAAGAGAGGG
>JAJXDX010000101.1:559-6247 GCA_021640185.1 Oscillospiraceae bacterium
GCTTGCGCACGACCGACAGGCCAAGCCCGACGCCGTCTTGCGCCGTGCACTGCTCGCCGCTTTCCTGTGCGAACGGCTCGAACATCCGATGCTGGAACTCCCAGCTCATCCCGATGCCGGTATCGGCACAGACGAAGGAGATCTCCGACCGCTCGTCGTCGATCGGCGTTTCACGCAGCGAGTAGTCCACGCGGCCGCCGGGCGGTGTATATTTGACGGCGTTGCCCAAAATGTTCAGCATGATCTGGCGCAGGTACAGCGGCCGTCCGAAAAACCATTCGTGCACGATCTGCACATCGGGCGGCGGCAAGGTCAGCCCGCGCGCCTGCGCCTGGATCTCCGCGACGGCATAGATCGACCGTGTCTCCTCCGGCAGCGAGAAGTTCGTGCGTTCCGTCGTGTTCTCGTCCGCTTCCAGCTTGTTGAGCGTCAGTACGTCGTTGACCAGCTCCAGCAGCTGACCCGCCGCATCACGCGCCATGTGCCGGCAGCGCTCCAATTTGTCCGGATCATCGGGGTGACGTGAGGAGATCTCCAGCATCCCGATGATGATGTTGATCGGCGTGCGGATATCGTGGCTCATCCGACGCAAAAAGTCGGTCTTGGCCAAGTTGGCCTGCCGCTCCCGCCGGGCGGAAAGCTCCAGCTGCTCCTGATACTGCAGCTCCTTCTGCTTTTGGTCGTTCACATCCAGCGTCATCAGGATGAAGGACAGCACTTTGCCGTCGGCCGAACGTTCCTTGATGACGATGATATCCTCGAACCACACGCCGAACGTGGCAAGATAGGTGAAGTCCAGATAGCGCTTGTCGTCCGTGCGTTCGGCCAGCGTCTCCACATCCGCAAAGCGGCGGTATTCTTCCCGATACCCTTCCGCCACGAAGCAGTCGATCAGCTTATCCAGCACCTGCAAGGCAGAGCCGTCGGTCGGTATGCCTTCATAAAACTGCGGACGGTGCAAAAACTCCAGCGTATCCGCCGCAAGATCGATCAATATGCTCGACGAGCAGATCCGGCTGATCGCCCGGATCGTTTCGTGCTCGCTGTCCAGCTCCACCTCGTGCGCCCGACGTGTGCGGTTGTGCAGCACCACCAGCAGCAGGACGAGCAGGCAGTACACGCCCATCACCGGCAGCACGACGTCCCGCCTCACGGCATAGACCGACTTTTGCGGAAACAGCACATACAGGTCGTATTCCCGATAGCCGGACCGTCCGCCGTAAAAGCTCTGTCCGTCCGCCTCCACGCGCACCAACCGGTCGTGTTTTCCGGCTTCCTCCAACCGGCCGATCGCCTCGATCTCGTCTGTTTCGGCGTCATACAGGCCGGGGGCATTCGTACCGATCACGTTTTTCCCGTCCGTGATGTACAGTGTCCCGTTCAGGATCGTTTCATACCCCGCCAGCAGCGCCTTGACCGAGGTGCTGTGTTCATACAATGTATCCCGTTCCTGCAGGTGACAGCACACGATCAGCCCGGCTGCGTCCCGTCTGGCTGCAACGGCGATGTCGTACGTTTCGCCGTCCAGCTCCAGCCGCTCGGCATAGATCTTTTCGGGATGATCGAGAACGCTGCGCACCGCTTCGCGCCGGAGCACTTCGGCCCATTTCGTCCAAGCGGCTTTGGCCGTGCCATAACGGTGCACCGGCTGCAGCTGCCCGTCCAGCACGAAGATGCCGCTCAGCCTCTGGCTTGACCCATAGCTGTCCAGAAAGTCCGCCATTTTGGACGATGCCCCCGCCGAAAGGATGTTGCCGATCGCGTCTGCCTGCTCCGTCAGACGCATCAGGCTTTTGACCTCGTCGGCATCGATCACATTGTCATAGTTGTCGCACTGCCGCTTCATGTAGCTGAGCGTCCGGTCAAGTACATCCTGCGCATTGGCGCGACTGATCGCACCGCCGAGCATGACTGCCCCTGCGATCACCACCGCACCGACGGCGGCCAGCACCGTATACAGCCATGTCGGCGAAAGCCGATATCTGTCGGGCCGTTTCATGAAGCGTCCTCCCCTCCGTGGCCGTCATCCAGCCCGTAGCCGGCCAAGATCTTGTCTATCGTGCCGTCCTCGCGCATCTGCTGCAGGGCAGCCGCCAATTCGTCGATCGGCGCATCATCGTTATCCTTGGCGAAGGCGACGCCGATGTTCGCCACGAGCAAAGGCTCGTCCAAGATCCGGTATTCTCCCGCCGCCCGGCTGATACAGCTGCGGCACGCTGCCTCATGCCCGGCGCAGGCATCGACATAGCCCTTGCGCAGCGCGGCGAATGCCAACTCCAGCGACGTCAGACCGTATACCCGGTCGACCGTACCGATCTGCGGTACCGCATGCGACAACAGCAGCTCGTCCGGTTTTGCGCTTTGCTGCACGGCGATGCACTTGCCGTTCAGCTCCGCTAATGTGCGGATCGGGCTGTTCGCCGGAACGACGACCACCTGACGGCTGACCATATACGGCCCTACCCAACGATAGCATTCCTCCCGTCCGTCCATGGAAAAGCAGCCCCACAGGCAGTCGACACGCCCGTTTTGCAGATAGCTGTCCTTGTCCTGCCAGCGGATCTGCTGATAGACCGGGCGATAACCGATGCGCCGCAGCGCCTCGGTCGAGATCTCTACATCGATCCCGTCGAACTGCCCGTCCTCCCCACGGTAGATATACGGCTCATAGGTATCGCTGCCGATCACCAGCAGCGGCAGCGGGCCGCCGCCGCCGGCAGAACGGCAGCCGGACAACAGCAGGACGAACGATGCCAGCATGACCGCCAAACGGCAAACGGTTCTTTTCACATCTCGCCTTTCTGCCGCTCGACGGCATACACCTCGTCCCGCAGACGGTCACCGATCTTGGCCAAACACCGCAGCAGACGCGGATCGAACGCGCCGCATTCGCCGTCCGTGATCATTTTGACCGCGACATCGTGCGGATACGCCTTTTTATACACCCGGTCGCTGACCAGTGCGTCATACACATCCATCAGCCCGACCACCTGCGCCGCGATCGGGATGGCGCTGCCCTTCAGCCCGTCGGGATACCCGCTGCCGTCGATGCGCTCGTGATGCCAGCGGCAGATCTGCGCCGCCATGCGCAAAAGCGGCTCGCCCGAATAACGATCCATGTCCCGCAGCATCATCTCGCCATACACCGTGTGCAGCTTGACCTGCTCGTATTCTCCCGAGGTCAGCGGGCCCGGCTTGTTCAGGATCCGGTCGTCCACGCCGAGCTTGCCGATATCGTGCAGCACGGAAACGGCGGCGATCAGCGAGCAGTCGCGCCACGTCAGCCCTTCGGTCGTTTCGTCGGTCAGCAGCTGCTCCAGCAGCAGCGCCGTCCCCTTTTTGACGTTGCGCAGGTGGTCCTCGCTCTCCGGCTCGCGATAACCGACGACCCGGCAGAGGATGTCAACGATCACCTCGTTCTCCCGTTCCTGCTCGCCGATCTGGCGACGGACGATCGCCGCCAGCCGCCGCTGCTTGGCATACATCTTGATCGTGTTCATCACCCGGCGATGCACGATCTGCGCATCGAACGGGCGGCTGATATAATCGGTCACCCCAAGATCGTAGGCGCGGCGGATCTGCTCCGCGGCCGTATCGGCCGAGATCATGATCACCGGGATGTCCCGGATGATCCGCCGCCGTTCCATCTCCTGCAGCACGGCATAGCCGTCCATCACCGGCATGAACAGATCGAGCAGCACCAGCGCGATCCCGGTGCCGTAGCGCTCCAGCAGCTGCAGCCCCTCTTTGCCGTCGGCGGCCTCCAATACCCGGTAGCCGTCGCCCAGCATCTCCGACAGGATCTGGCGGTTGAGCGCCGAATCATCCACGATCAGGATCATCGGCACGTCGCCGTCTGCCGGATCGTCCGCCGCCGGCGGCTGTTCGTCGTGACCGATCCCCGTCACCACGGTGTCCTTGTGCTGTTTGGCGCGGTACATCAGTCGGTCGGCACGCGGCACGGCATCGGCCGGGCATTCGTCCTTCACCGTGATCCCGCCGATGCTGGCCGTCAGGCGAAGATCGTCATAGCCGGTCATCGAGATCTTGCGCGTCTGCATGCGTATCGCCTGCAGCGTATCGATAAAACGCTGCTCCGTCACGCCGGGCATCAGCAGCAAAAACTCGTCCCCGCCGTAGCGGATCAGCACGTCCCGAGCTCCGAGCTGCCCCAAGATCGTACGGCTCATCCGCATCAGCGCGATATCCCCCACGCCGTGACCGAAAACGTCGTTGCACAGCTTCAGGTCGTCAAGGTCGATCACCGCCACGCCGCCGGTGAAGCGCACATCCTTCAGCTCCCGCTCGTAATAGTTGCGGCTGTGCGCACCGGTCAGTACGTCAAGGCGCGTTTCCTGCCGCTCCTCGTAGTGGCGCACGGTCTCGGTGATGTCCAGCCGGGTCATCACGATCCGGCTCTGTTCGTCATCCAAAAAAGAGAAGATGAACTGCTTATAGGCGCACTGGCCGCTGCCATCCTGCACGGTGAGGAAAATGCGGTAGGTGTCCTGTGCCTGCAGCACCCGGCACACGCGGTCAAGCGCCAGATCTTGCCGTGCCTGTTCCCGCTGCGCGGGATCGACGCCGCTGTCAACGAAGCGGCGCAGCATCTCGGCATAGTTATAGGCTGTCGTCGGCATCCGGTTCATCCCGCGCGCATAGCTGACCGTGTAACGGCCGTCGGTGCAGTCGATGGCGATCACGTTGTCGACCGTCCCCTGCATGGACAGACGGATCGCTTTATCGTTGACCGAACGGTACATATCCCGACCAAGCAACAGCAGGCGATCAGGCCCGATACGCTCGAAACGGATGCTGTACCATTTCAGCCCCGCGTCCCGCAGCTTGAAAACCGTCTGCAGATCGATGCGGTCGTCCGCCGCATCCAGTCTGCCGCGCAAGAACGTTTCGTTCAGGCAGCGGTACTCGGTCGGCTCGGTGGCGATCAGATCGTGCTGCCGCGAAAGCCGCTCTTTCAGCTCCGGCACGGTGAACGTGCCGCCCGCCAGCTCCGGCGCGATCCCGCTGCGGTGCACGGTCATCTGCCGCCGGTCGCGCCGGTATTCCCAAACCATTTCGTATCGCTGTTTCAACGTTTCCAGAAGCAGCTCCTGCTCTGTCATCGCGTTCACATCCCCCAAGAGCGCCGGCCTGCCGCATCGCCCGCGCCGCCGTCCCTCGGCAGTGTCGAACTTTATCCCCGTTTTTTATCGGGATCCGGCAGCAGATCGACGAAAAAAGTCGTCGTCACACGTTTAAGTGGTGCCATATACTGTAAAGATATTTACCATTACAGCGACCAACGAGCGGCCGCGATCCGTAAAGTAAAGCGCCTTAACAGCAAAGACCCTGCCGCTGTGCGCAAAGCGCACGGCGGCAGAGCCGTTTCATTCCTCTTCGCCGGAGCAAACGTCCAGCAGGATCTCGCGCAGGGTTTCGGCGCCCTCCCCCGTCGTGGCCGAAAACGGCACGACGGTGACACCTTCATAATCGGAAAGTTCGCGTTCGAACGCCGCCAAGCGTTCGGCGCGCTGGGTCTTGTTCAGCTTGTCCGCCTTGGTCAGCACGGCGACGAACGGGATCTGACGCTCGACCATATAGTCGAGCATCTGGATGTCGTCCCGGCTGGGCGCGTGGCGGATGTCGAGCAGCTGCAGCACCAGCCGCAGATCGCGGTCGTCATAGAAG
>JAJXDX010000101.1:6257-7074 GCA_021640185.1 Oscillospiraceae bacterium
GGCATAGCCGTAGCCCGGCAGGTCGACCAGCCGCATGACCGGCAGACGGTAAAAATTGATCGTGGCGGTCTTTCCCGGCGTCGCGCTGGTGCGCGCGAGCGCCTTGCGCCCCAGCACACGGTTGATCAGCGAAGATTTGCCCACGTTGGATCTGCCGGAGAACGCGATCTCCGGCAGGTCGGACGGGGTCAGCTGTGCGCTGACGCCCACCGAGCGTTCGAATTCGGCCTGTTCCCATCTGATCGGCTGCATCAGCGTCGCCTCCCTTTCCGTTGATCTGCCGCCGCTCACACGCCCGCGGCCGCGGACGGCCGCGCCGCACCGGGATCACTAAGCAGCGCGGTGTGCAGCACGGTGTCCAAACATTTGGCGGTGACGAAATCGGTATGCTCGCGCACGACGGGGTCGATCTCGGCCAGATCCGGGCGGTTGTCCTCCGGGATCACGACCGTGTGCATATGGTGCGTGTAGGCCGCCATGCTCTTTTCGCGCAGGCCGCCGATCGGCATCACCTTGCCGCGCAGCGAGATCTCGCCCGTCATGGCCACATCGCCGCGCACCGGGATGCCGGTCAGCGCGGACACGATCGCCGTGGCCATCGTCACGCCGGCGGACGGGCCGTCCTTCGGCACGGCGCCCTCCGGCACGTGGATATGGATGTCCTTCTTCTTATAGAAATCGCCGTCGATGTGCCAGTCCTTCGCGCGGGAACGGACATAGGTCACGGCGATCTTGGCCGACTCCTTCATCACGTCGCCAAGGTTGCCGGTCAGCTCGATCTTGCCGCTGCCGTCCAGCACCGCGACCTCGACAGGCA
>JAJXDX010000102.1 GCA_021640185.1 Oscillospiraceae bacterium
CGAACTTCTTGTTCTCCTCGTCCATCTTGATGTCGCCGCAGCCGGAGACGCAGCAGGTGCCCATGCCGCGCGCCACGACGGCCGCGTGGGAGGTCATGCCGCCGCGCACGGTCAGGATGCCCTGCGAGGCCTTCATGCCGGTGATGTCCTCCGGAGAGGTCTCCAGACGGACCAGCACGACCTTTTCGCCGCGGGCGTTCCACGCCTCGGCGTCGTCGGCCGTGAACACGATCTTGCCGCAGGCAGCGCCGGGGGACGCACCGAGGCCCTTGCCCATCGGGGTGGCGGCCTTCAGCGCCTTCTGGTCGAACTGCGGGTGCAGCAGCGTGTCGAGGTTACGCGGATCGATCATCGCCACGGCCTCTTTTTCGGAGATCATGCCCTCGTCGACGAGGTCGCACGCGATCTTCAGCGCCGCCTTGGCGGTACGCTTGCCGTTACGGGTCTGCAACATATAGAGCTTGCCGTTCTCGACGGTGAACTCCATGTCCTGCATATCGCGATAGTGATCCTCCAGCGTGTGGCAGACGTTCTTGAACTGCTCGAACGCAGCCGGGAACTTCTCCGCCATCTGGGCGATCGGCATCGGGGTACGCACGCCGGCCACGACGTCCTCGCCCTGTGCGTTGGTCAGGAACTCGCCCATCAGCTTCTTCTCGCCGGTAGCGGGATCGCGCGTGAAGGCCACGCCGGTGCCGCAATCGTCGCCCATGTTGCCGAACGCCATCATCTGGACGTTGACGGCCGTGCCCCAAGAATACGGGATATCGTTATCGCGGCGATAGACGTTGGCGCGCGGGTTGTCCCAAGAACGGAACACTGCCTGGATAGCACCCATCAGCTGCTCCTTGGGATCGGTCGGGAAATCCTTGCCGATCTTGGCCTTGTACTCGGCCTTGAACTGACCGGCCAGCTCCTTGAGGTCGTCGGCATCCAGCTCGACGTCCTGCGTGACGCCCTTCTTCTCTTTCATCGCGTCGATGAGCTGCTCGAAATACTTCTTGCCGACTTCCATAACGACGTCGGAGTACATCTGGATGAAACGGCGATAGCAGTCCCAAGCCCAGCGCGGGTTGTTGGACTTCTTCGCCAGAACGTCGACCACGTCCTCGTTGAGGCCGAGGTTGAGGATCGTATCCATCATGCCGGGCATGGAGGCGCGCGCGCCGGAACGGACGGACACCAGCAGCGGGTTCTCCTTATCGCCGAACTTCTTGCCGGTGATCTCCTCCATCTTCGCGATATACTCGAAGATCTGCGCCTGGATGTCGTCATTGATGCGGCGGCCGTCCTCGTAATACTGCGTGCAGGCCTCGGTGGAGATGGTGAAGCCCTGCGGCACGGGCAGGCCCAGGCCGGTCATCTCGGCCAAGTTGGCGCCCTTACCGCCCAGCAGCTCACGCATCTTGGCGTTGCCTTCACTGAACAGATAGATATACTTTTTGCTCATGAATTCTACCTCCAAATCGTTTTCTCTTGCGAAGGACGGGACGGCCTGTCCCGTCCTCCGGAAGCCACCTGACATTATACCAGATATTTCGGTTTTTGGCTACTGTTTTTCCAAAAAAACTCGGATATATTCATATCAGCCGATATCCGATGACCATTCGGGCAATATTTAGTCGATAACGCTCGATCATATCCCACTGCTTCACCGGTCTTTCGCTGCTTTTCCCCTGCTTTCGCCCGCCATGGCACGGCAAAGATGAAAATGCTTGCCCATTTCGCGCGGATCTGCTATAATATAGAGTTGGAATAGAAAAAGAGTGATGAGGTGCGGCATATGCTGTTCGGTAAAGGAAAAAGCGGCGGCGGGATCGGCTTTTTGATCGTGGGGTTGGGCAATCCGGGCATGGCCTACGAGGGCACGCGGCACAACGCCGGCTGCTCGGCGCTGGCGGTGCTGGCGGCCGGCGAGGGCGTGCAGCTGAACAAAACACAGTTCAAGGCGCTGACCGCCACGGCGGAGATCGACGGGCAGAAGGCGCTGCTGCTGTTCCCGCAGACGTTTATGAACAACAGCGGCGAGGCGGTGCAGGCCGCCATGGCCTTTTACAAGCTGACGCCGGATCGGCTGGTCGTGCTCAGCGACGACATCGCGCTGCCGGTAGGCGCGGTGCGGGTGCGCCGCAAGGGCAGTGACGGCGGGCAAAAGGGCCTGCGCAGCATCATCGCGCACATCGGGACGGACGAATTTCCCCGCGTGCGGATCGGCGTGGGCGCGAAGCCGCACCCGGCCTACGATCTGGCGGACTGGGTGCTGTCGAAGTTCAGGAAAGACGAGCAGCCGCTGATGGATGATGCGTTCGCCAAGGCGGCGGCCGCGGCGCGCCTGATCGCCTGCGGACAGATCGACACGGCGATGGAGCGGTATTCGCACTAAAGACCGGCATCGGGCAGAGAAGGGACAACGGGAGCGATGAGCATCTGGACGAAAGCGCTGGCATCACTGCCGGCATATAAAGATATCTGCGCAGACATCCGGGCAAAGCACACGCCGGTGGACGTCATCGGTCTGGCGCACATCCACAAGGCGCTGTTCGCGGCGGGGCTGCGGCAGACGCTGTCGCGCCGCGTGCTGCTGCTGACGGCGGACGAGGCGGAGGCCTCCCGCATGACGGAAGATCTGCGCGCCTTCGGGATGCGGGCGCTGCTGCTGCCCGCGCGGGAGCTTTCGCTGCGGCAGACGGAAAGCGCCTCGCGCGAATACGAGCAGATGCGCCTTGGCACGCTGGCCACGATGGCGGAGGGCAACTTCGACATCGTCGTGGCGGGCATGGACGCCGTGCTGCCGTACACGATCCCGCCGGACACGCTGCTGTCGCGCACCTTGGTGCTGACGTCGGGCGCGCCGCTGCCGGTAGAAGATCTGCCCGCCGCGCTTTCCGCGGCGGGCTACGAGCGCTGCCAGCAGATCGAAGGCGCCGGCCAGTTCGCCGTGCGCGGCGGGATCGTAGATATCTTCCCCGCCGACAGCGCCGCGCCCGTGCGGCTGGAGCTGTGGGGCGACACGGTGGACACCTTGGCCAGCTTCGACCTGCTGACGCAGCGGCGCACCGACCCGCTGGACGCGGTATCGATCCCCCCGGCCAGCGAGATCATGTACGACGACCCTGCCGCACTGGCGGAAAAGATCGCCGCGCTTGCCGCGGCACAGCGCGGCAAGAACGCCGCCGCAGTGCGCGACGCGCTGCAAAAGGACGTCGACCGCCTGCGCGGCGGGCTGCGGCCGTCGTCGGTAGATAAATATTTGCCGCTGATCTACGAGCCGGCGACGGTGTTCGACTATCTGCTGGACGGCCTGATCCTGATCAGCGAACCGGGCAAATGCCGTGAGCGCGCACGCACGTGGCACTGGCAGATGGCACAGGATACCGAGCAGCTGCTCAGCGAAGGCCTGCTGTGCCGCGGGCTGACCGAATACGGCCTGCCGTGGGAGCATCTTGCCCGGCGGCTGGAACAGACGCCGACGGTGCTGATGGACGCCTTTGCCCGCGCGGCGGGCGATCTGCACCTTGCCGCGATGTACACCGTCGACGCGCGCCAGCTGCCGGTGTGGTCCGGCCGGGTGGAGCTGCTGGCCGACGATCTGCGCGATGCGCTCGGCCGCAAGATGGCCTGCGTCGTGCTGGCGGGTGCGGAAGAAAAGGCCGCACAGACCTTGGCGGAGGATCTGACCAAGGCCGGGCTGCCCGCGCTGTTCGCCCGTGCGCCGGAGGAGCCGGTGCGCGGCCGCGTGCTGGTGACCACCGGCGGCCTGTCGGCGGGCATCGAGCTGCCCGCCGCCGGGCTGACCGTCGTCACCCACGGCCGTGTGGCACAGCGCCGGCGGCGCACTCGCCGCGCCCGTAAGGAGCGCGGCATGGAGATCGGCAGTCTGGAAGAGCTGCAGATCGGCGACTATGTGGTGCATTCCGCACACGGCATCGGCGTGTATCAGGGCGTGCATCAGGTGGAGATCCAAGGTATCGTCAAGGATTATATCAAGCTGGAATATGCCAAGGGCGACACGCTGTACGTCCCGGTGACGCAGCTGGACCTCGTGTCGAAATACGTCGGCACGAAGGAGGACGCGACCGTCCGGCTCAACCGCTTGGGCGGTCAGGAATGGCAGAAAGCGAAAACGCGCGTGCGCTCCGCCGTCAAGGACATCGCGCGCGAGCTGATCGCGCTGTACGGCAAGCGCATGGCCACGCCGGGCTACGCCTTCGGCCCGGACGAGGAATGGCAGTACGATTTCGAGCGGCACTTCGAATACGCCGAGACGGAGGATCAGCTGCGCTGCATCGACGAGATCAAAAGCGACATGGAGCGCCCCGTGCCGATGGATCGCCTATTGTGCGGCGACGTCGGCTTCGGCAAGACCGAGGTCGCACTGCGCGCGGCCTTCAAGTGCGTCACCGAGGGCAAGCAGGTCGCACTGCTCGTCCCCACCACGATCCTCGCCTTCCAGCATTACAACACGATCCTCAAGCGGTTCGAGGGCTTCCCGGTCAAGGCGGATATGCTCTCGCGCTTCCGCACGGCCGGGCAGCAGACGGAGATCCTGCGCCGCTTGCGCGAGGGTGATCTGGATATCCTCGTCGGCACGCATCGGATGCTGTCGGCGGACGTCAAGTTCCGCGACCTCGGGCTGTTCATCATCGACGAGGAGCAGCGCTTCGGCGTCAGCCAAAAGGAGCGGATCAAAGAGATGACGCCGAACGTCGACGTCCTCACCCTTTCCGCCACGCCGATCCCACGCACGCTGAACATGGCGATGAGCGGCATCCGCGATATGTCGGTCATCGAGGAAGCGCCGCAGGACCGCCGCCCGGTACAGACCTATGTGTTGGAATACGATGCCGGCATCATCACCGACGCCATCCGGCGGGAGCTGCGCCGCGGCGGACAGGTCTATTATCTGCACAACCGGATCGAGAACATCACCTCCTGCGCCGCCGCGATCCAAACACGCATCCCGGAGGCGCGGATCACCGTGGCGCACGGCCGCATGAGCGAGGAAGAGCTCAGTGAGATCTGGCGGCAGGTGCTGGAGCACGAGGTGGACATCCTCGTGTGCACCACGATCATCGAAACGGGCGTAGACATCCCCAATGTCAACACCCTGATCATCGAGAACGCCGACCGCTACGGCCTGTCGCAGCTGCACCAGCTGCGCGGGCGCGTCGGGCGCTCCAGCCGCCGCGCCTATGCGTACCTGACCTTCACCCGCGGCAAGGAGCTGTCCGATGTCGCGACGAAACGGCTGGAGGCGATGCGCGAGTTCACCGAGTTCGGTGCAGGGTTCAAGATCGCGATGCGCGACATGGAGATCCGCGGCGCGGGCGACCTGCTGGGCGCACAGCAGCACGGCCATATGGAGGCCGTCGGCTATGATATGTACCTTAAGCTGCTCTCGGAGGCCGTCAACGAGGAAAAAGGACAAACGGCCGCCGAGAGCGTGGAATGTCTGGTCGACCTGCCGATCTCGGCGCACATCCCGGACAGCTATATCAGCGACAACGCGCAGCGGCTGGAGATCTACCGCCGCATCGCCGACATCCGCAGCACGGACGATTCACTGGACGTGTACGACGAGCTGATCGACCGCTTCGGCGAGCCGCCGGCCGCCGTGCAGGGGCTGATCGACGTGGCGCTGCTGCGCAACACCGCCGCCGCCCTCGGCATCCGCGAGATCCGCGAGCAGCAGAACAGTCTGCTGCTCTATCCGGAGCGGTTCAGCATGGAGCTGGGGATGCAGCTGTCCGCCGCCCCCTCTCTCAAGGGGCGCGTGCTGATCAGCGCGGGCGGCAAGCCGTACTACGCCGTGCGGATCGACCGTAGCGGCGGCAAAGACGGGCTGGACACGCTGCGCGAAGCGCTGGAGGCCGCACGTCCGGCGGACGCGGCGCAAGGAAAGGAGAAATGACCCGTGGCCAAGGAACAAAAAACGAACGCCATGCGGATCTTGGACAAGAACAAGATCGCCTACACCGTCAACACCTATGAATGTGACGAGTTCGTCGACGGCGTGACCGTGGCAGACCTGCTCGGTCAGCCGTACGAGAGCAGCTTCAAAACGCTGGTGGCCGTAGGCAAAAGCGGCGGCCATTTCGTGTTCGTGCTGCCGATCGCCGAGGAAGTGGATCTGAAGGCCGCCGCCCGCGCCGTGGACGAAAAGGCCGTGGAGCTGATCCACGTCAAGGAGCTGTTCGCCCTGACGGGCTATGTGCGCGGCGGCTGTACGCCGATCGGGATGAAAAAGGCCTTTCCCACCGTCATCCACGAAAGCGTGCTGACCTTCCCCACCGTGATCGTCAGCGGCGGGCGGATCGGCGCACAGATCTTTATCGCGCCGCAGGATCTTGTGCGTGTCACGCGCGCCAAGGTAGCGGACATCATCCGCCACGACGCGCCGTGAGCGTCTATCGGTTCGACCGCGCGGCACGCGCGGAGCGGCTGCTGATCATGCTTGCCCGCCGCGGCGCGCCGCAGGCGGAGCGCGACCGGCAGGCGGCGCTGCACTTCGGGCAAAGCGCGGCGGCGCTGCTGGCCTCTCTGCCGCCGCAGGCCGCACAGCGCGTGCGCGCCGCCGAGAAAAAGGAAAGGAAGATCACGGATGGATGACCGGCAAAAGACCGCACTGATCGCGATGAGCGGCGGCGTGGACAGCTCCGTCGCGGCGGCACTGACGCTGGAGGCGGGCTACCGCTGCATCGGCGCGACGATGAAGCTGCACGACGGCGACCCCGACACCGTGCGCGAAAAGGCGTGCTGCACACTGGCCGATGCCGAGGATGCCCGGCAGGTCTGCCGCAAGCTGGGGATCCCCTACCATGTGTTCGACCACACCGCCGAGTTCGGGCGCGAGGTGATCGACCGGTTCGTTTCCGCCTACGAGCGCGGCGAAACCCCCAACCCCTGCATCGACTGCAACCGCTATATGAAATTCTCCCGCCTGTACGAGCGGGCGCGCCTGCTCGGCTGCGACAAGATCGTCACCGGGCACTACTGCCGCATCGTTTTCGATCCGGCGGCGGGGCGCTACCGCCTGCTCAAGGCGAAGAACTTGGACAAAGAT
>JAJXDX010000463.1 GCA_021640185.1 Oscillospiraceae bacterium
GGGGCCGTGATTGCGATCGTCATCGCGGCGGTCGCCGCACCGGCCGCCACGGCGACCGCCGCGATGACGATCGCAATCACGGCCCCTGTGTTGCCGTCCTCGGCCGCCGGCGCCTCCAGACGCAGGCTGCCGATCAGGTCGTCGCCGTCATAGATCTTGAACCGGAATCCGCTGTAGACCGCGCTGTCCGGATCGACCTCGTTCGTGCCGTTGTACACGCCGGACCGATACGCTGCGTTGACCTTGAGCGCGGCCGCAAACTCGCTGACCTTCATCGCGCGCGACAGCACGATCCTGCTGCCCGTCAGATCGATCCGGATATCCGCGTCGTCCGTCGTCACGTCCGATGCGGACAGCGGCAGCTCCCCCACGGTCGTCCCGATCACCGGCTCGGTCGCGTCCGTCGTGCCCGGTGCGCTGGGCTCGGCCGGCGCGGTCGGCGCTGCGGCCGTGCCGGCGGTCGGCGTCCCCACCGCAGTCGTCTTGACGCTTCCGGCGGTCGTTTTCCCCGTCGAGGCGGTCGGCTTCACGCCGGCAACGACCTCATCGAGCGTCAGCCCGCCGTCGCCCGCACGGCGGATGATCAGCTTGCGCGTTTTGTGATCCCACTGCATCGTGCAGGCTTCCAGCCGCTTGAGCTCCGCCGTGATCATGCCGTTTTTGATCTCGATCGTGAAATCGTCCGCCGAGGGGTCGACGCTGGGGACGACGGCGGGATCGAGCATGATCGTCAGCGTCTGCCGCCCGTCGAAGTCCTTGGCCTTCTCATAGCAGAACACCATGCCCCACGGCGATTCCTGCACGTCCAGGTAATCGCCCAGCGGCGTGCCGTTGATCAGGATGTATTTGCGGGCCGCATCGGTCAGCGCATCCGGGAAATCCCACGAATCCTCCGGCACGTCCGCCTCCGGCTTGCGCTCCGTCGTTTGAAAATGACGGGCATTGTGGATATCGGTATCTAAGAACAGATAGAAATACAGGCCGCCGGAGGTATAAGACGCCTCCTTCGTCCGGTACCCGGTGATGCGCACCTTATCGGCGGCGGCAAAGACCGCCGTCGGCACCAGTGCGCACAGCAGCAGCAGACAGATCAGGCTGCAAAGCACACGTCG
>JAJXDX010000464.1 GCA_021640185.1 Oscillospiraceae bacterium
GAAGGATCCGCCCCCGCGTCCCATGCCGCCGAGGAACACGCCCGGCCAAAAGCCGCCGCCCCGCCGCCGGCCAAAGACCACCATCACGATCACGATCACGACGATCACGGTCACGATGTCCGGCAGAGCCTTGTCGTCCGTGTCCCGTTCCTCGACCTGTTCCTTTTGGTCGGTCAGCCCGTACTCGTCATACACGACGTTGACCATCGCCTGATACGTTTCCGTCAGCTGTGCCGACCAGCTGTTCTCGTCGTCATACCACGGGACGAGATACGCATCCAAGATCCGCCCGGCCTTGGAATCGGGCAGTGCGCCCTCCAGCCCGCTGCCGACCTCGATCCGGCTGTGCGGCCCTTCCACGGTGAACAGCAGCAGCAGGCCGTTGTCCTTGCCCGCCTCGCCGATGCCCCACTGCGTCGCCAAGCCGTAGGCATAGTCCTCCAGCGTATCCCCGTTGAGTGACTGCACCGTGACCAGCACCACCTGTGCGCCGGTCGCCTTCTGCAGGCGCACGCCTGCCGCATAGACGGTCTGCTCGTCCGCGTCATCCAGCACCCCGGCGAAGTCGTTGACGAAAAAGCGGCTGTCGTGATCGGGATAGCGCCGCGCGGCCGATATGCCCGGTGCGAACGCCGGCAGAACGGCCAGCAGGGCGCACAGGCACAGGCACGCCGCGCGCCGCAGCAGCTTTTTCACCGTCAAAACGACACGGTCGGGGCGCTTTCCGTGCCCGCCGCCGCCTCGAAATAGTCCGCCTTTTCGAACCCGAACATCCCGGCGATCAGGTTCTGCGGGAATTTGCGGATCGCGGTGTTGTAGTCCTTTGCCGCGGCGTTATAATCGTCGCGCGCCTTGGCGACGCGGTTCTCCGTCCCCGCCAGTTCGTCCTGCAGGGCGACGAACTGGGTGTTCGCCTTCAGGTCCGGATACGCCTCGGTCACGGCGTTGACCCAGACCGAGATCGCCCGGTCGAGTTGCTCGCTCGCGGCGGTCTGCGCCGCGGCATCGTCCCCGGCGGCGGCCACGCGGCTGCGCGCCTCGGTCACGGCGGTCAGCGTGCTCTGCTCGTAGTCGGCGTAGCCCTTCACGGTGGCGACGAAGTTCGGGATC
>JAJXDX010000103.1 GCA_021640185.1 Oscillospiraceae bacterium
GCCGTGGACAGCGCGGCCGTGTACGTCAACGCCTCCACCCGGTTCACCGACGGCGGCGAGTTCGGGCTGGGCTGCGAGATGGGCATCTCCACGCAAAAGCTGCACGCCCGCGGCCCGATGGGCCTGCGGGAGCTGACGACCTATAAATACGTCATCCTCGGCAGCGGTCAGGTGCGCTGACCTCTGCCGTGCACAAAAGAAAGGAAGATCGGTATGCTCAACGAAAAGCGACCTATCAACGTCGGCTTCATCGGGACGGGGAACATGGGCGGTGCGCTGGCGACGGCCGTCAACAAGGTGTTCGATGCCCGCCTGCTGCTGACGGATCACGATCAGCGCAAGGCGACGCAGTTGGCGCTGCGGCTGGGCAGGCGCGCCATCGTGATGGATGTCGCCGCCGTCGTCGCGAAAAGCGATTATCTCCTCCTCGGCGTCAAGCCGCAGGCGTTGCCGGAACTGCTGGAAACGGTGCGCCCCATGCTGGCGGCGCGCCTGATGCCGCCGGTGCTCGTCTCTATGGCGGCGGGCGTATCCATCGCCCGGATCACGGAGATACTGGGCATCACCTGCCCCACGATCCGCATCATGCCGAACACGCCCGTCGCGGCCGGCGGGGGCGTGGTCCTGTACACCGGGGCCAACGGCATCAATGTCGATCAGCTCGATCAGTTCGGCAAGCTGCTCGGCGCGGCGGGGCGGCTGGTGTCGATCCCGGAGCGGATGATGGATGCCGGCAGCGCGCTTTCCGGCTGCGGCCCGGCCTTCGCCTATCTGTTCATCGAGGGGCTGGCGGACGGCGCGGTCGAATGCGGCCTGCCGCGGCAGATCGCGACGGAGCTGGCCGCGCAGACCGTGTTGGGCGCGGCGCAGATGGTGCTGTCCACCGAATGCACGCCCGGCGAGCTGAAGGATGCGGTGTGCAGCCCCGGCGGCACCACGATCCGCGGCGTGCACGCGCTGGAGCGCGCCGGGCTGCGCTGCGCGGCGATGGATGCCGTCACGGCAGCCTATGAAAAGACCTGCGAGATGGCCAAGGAGTGATCTTGCGCGGCATATCTCCCGATCCCGGGCAAGCAAACGACAGGCGGGGCGGTCCGTTCGGACCGCCCCGCCTATTTGCTTTGCCGCCGTGTCACGGCAGCACATCGTATTCGTCGCGCCATAGGCCGCGCGCCTCCAGCAGCGCGCGCATATCAGGCGGGATCGGGCTGGACAGCGCGATCTGCTCGCCCGTCACCGGGTGGATGAACGTCATCCGCGCGCAGTGCAGCCCGTGGCGGGGCAGCAGCGTTTCGTCCGTGCCGTACATCGTGTCGCCCGCCAGCGGATGCCCCAGCCACGCCATGTGCACCCGGATCTGATGCGTGCGCCCCGTTTCCAGCACCAGCCGGATCAGCGTGATCTCGCCGTCCGTCGCCAATGCTCGCCAGTGCGTGACGCTCGGCTTGCCGCCTTCGCCGACCTCGCGGGTGATGCAGCTGCCCTCCCGCACGCGGATCGGCCGGTCGACCGTCCCTTCGCCGCGCAACTCGCCCAGCACGATCGCGTAATAGGCTTTCTGCGGTTTTTGTGCCAGCGCATAGGCGATGTGCGGATCCTTCGCGGCCAGCAGCAGGCCGCTGGTGTTGCGGTCCAATCGGTTGACCGGGCGGAACGACAGCGGTTCGCCCTGCCGCGCCAGATAGCCGACCACGGCGTTGGCCAGCGTCGGCTCCGGCTTGCCGGCCGAGGGATGGACGGCCAGATACGGCGGCTTGTCGATCACCAGCAGGTGATCGTCCTCATAGGCGACGGACAGCGGGATATCCGCGCCCTCGATCCTCACCGCGTCGTCCGGCATGGTCAGGCGCACGGTCTGTCCCGCGCGCACGCGGTCGATGGAGCGCAGCGCCTGCCCGTCGGCGGTCATGCCGCCGGGGACGCGCTTGAGCTTGACGACCATCCGCCACGACAGCCCGCAGCCGCGCCGCAAAAACGTCTGCAGCGTCTGCCCGTCGTATTCCGGCGGGACGGAGAAAACGTAGCCGCTCACGGCTGCGCCTCGGCCCGTCCGGCGATCTGCGCCGCGGCATCGGCGTGCCGCAGCCGGATCTTGCGGAAATAGTACAGGAACATCAGGTATTCCGTGACGAACGTCAGGATCCACGAGATCGGGTAAGAGACGTACAGCGTTTCCAGCGTCCGATGCGCCGGGAATATCCACCAGATCCACGCCACGCGGAACACGCACACGCCCATGACCGTGGCGATCGTGGGTGCCATGGAATAGCCCATGCCGCGCACCGTGCCGGTCGCGACCTCCATCAGCCCGTCAAGGAAATACGGCAGCACGATGTAGCCCATGCGCTCCATGCCCAGCCGGATGGCCTCCGGGCTGTCGGTGATATAGATCCCCAGCAGCGGCCGGCCGAGAAAGAACGCGATCAGCCCCAGCCCCAGCCCGATGCCGGTCACGCACGCCATGCACACGCGCAGCACCTGCCGCACGCGGTCATAGTGCAGCGCACCGACGTTCTGTCCGGCAAAGTTCATCGCCGTCTGCTGCACGGCGTTCATCGAAACGTACACGAAGCCCTCGATGCTGCTCGATGCCGCGTTGCCGGACATCGCGACCGAGCCGAACGAGTTGATCGACGACTGGATCAGCACGTTGGAGATCGAGAACAGCGACCCCTGCAGCCCGGCGGGCATCCCGATGCGCACCATGCGCCACAGCGCCGTTTTGTGGATCTTCATGCGGTGGAAAGTGAAGCGGCAGGCATCCGTGCGGCGGCACAGCGCGATCAGCACCAGCGCGGCCGACAGGGTCTGCGACAGCGTCGTCGCCAGCGCCACGCCTGCCACGTTCATATCGAAGAACACCACGAAGATGACGTTGAGCACAACGTTGAGCGCCCCGGCGATCGTAAGGAAGATCAGCGGGCTGCGGCTGTCGCCCGCGGCGCGCAGGATCGCGGCGCCGAAATTGTACAGCATACAGGGCGCCATGCCGCAAAAATACAGCTGCATATAGACCGTGGACAGCCCGATCACGTCGTCCGGCGTACCCATCCATACCAAAAACGTGCGCGACAGCAGCAGACCGATCGCGGTCAGCACCACGCCGGACAGCACCGACACCGGCACGGCAGTGTGCACGGTCTCCTCGATGTCGCCGTCCCGCCGGGCGCCGATGGCCTGCGCCACCGTAACGCCCGCGCCCACCGACAGGCCGATGAACAGGTTGATGATCAGGTTGGTCAGCGCACCGGTCGCGCCGACCGCAGCAACGGACTCGTGTCCGCAGAACCAGCCGACCACGATCAGGTCGGCGGAATTGAACAGCAGCTGCAGCACGCCCGTAAGGACGATCGGTATCGTATAGCGCAGGACGTTGCCGAGCAGCGGCCCCTCACACATATCGATCTGCTTTTTCATGTTCCGGATGTTCTCCCTTTTCTTGCCGCCTCTATCGGCGGCAGCATTCGCACAGGTCCCTAGGGCAGCGAAACGGCCGTCCGGTCGCCCGGATAGCCGTTTCGCCCCGTTATCTTTTTTCTGCGGTCAGTTCTTTTTGCGGGCGAGCGCCTCGCGCGCCGCCTTGCCGATATGCTCCGGCGTGAAGCCGAACAGCGTCAGCAGCTCCGCGGCCGGGCCGGACCGGCCGAACGTGTCCTGCACGCCGACGCGCACCACCGGCACGGGCGTCGTTTCACAAACGACCTCGGCCACCGCGCTGCCCAGCCCGCCGATGATGTTATGCTCCTCGACGGTGACGATCGCGCCCGTTTCGGCCGCCGCACGGGCGACCGCGTCGCGGTCGATCGGCTTGATCGTGGCCATGTTCATCACCCGCGCGGCGATGCCCTCGGCGGCCAGCAGCTCGGCCGCCTCCAGCGCCATGCCCACCGGCAGTCCGGTGGCGATGATCGTGACATCGCCTCCCTCGCGCAGCGTCTGTGCCTGCCCGATCGTGAAGGGCGCAGCCTCGTCGGTCACGACCGGCAGCGCCAGCCGTCCGAAGCGCAGGTACACCGGGCCGTCCCATGCGGCGGCCGCGAACACGGCCTTTTTCGCCTCGACGGCGTCGGCCGGGTTCAGAATCACCATGCCGGGGATCGTGCGCATCAGGCCGATGTCCTCGCAGCACTGGTGTGTCGCGCCGTCCTCGCCGACGGACACGCCCGCATGGGTCGCGCCGATCTTGACGTTGAGGTGCGGATAGCCGACGGCGTTGCGCACCTGCTCGAACGCCCGGCCCGCCGCGAACATCGCGAACGAGGAGGCGAACACCAGCTTGCCCGCGGCGGCCAGCCCGGCCGCCACGCCGATCATGTTGCCCTCGGCGATGCCGACATCGATGAACCGGTCGGGGTACGCTTTTTTGAACATCCCGGTCTTGGTCGCGGCGGCAAGGTCTGCATCAAGAACGATCAGATCTTCGCGCTGCGCGCCCAGCTCGACGAGCGCCTCGCCGTAGGCGTCGCGGGTCGCCTGTTTTTGCAGTGCCATATCATTCGCCCTCCAATTCGGTCAGCCGCGCGCGCAGCTCGGCCATCGCCGCCTCGTATTGCTCCTGCTTCGGTGCGTTGCCGTGCCAGCCTACCTGATCCTCCATGAACGATACGCCTTTGCCCTTGACCGTTTTCTGTACGATCGCGGTGGGCTTGCCCTTGACGGTCAGCGCCGTGCGCAGGGCATTCTCGATCTGCTTTAGATCGTGGCCGTCGATCTCGATCGTGTGGAAGCCGAACGCCGCGAATTTCTCGGCGATCGGATACGGCGAGTTGACCTCGCCGATGCGCCCGTCGATCTGCAGATCGTTGTTGTCCACGATCACGACTAAGTTGTCCAGCTTTTTGGCCGCGGCGAACATCGCCGCCTCCCAGACCTGACCTTCCTCCAGCTCGCCGTCGCCCAAGATCGTGTATACGCGCCACGTCGCGCCGTCCAGCTTGGCAGCCAGCGCCATGCCTACCGCGGCGGAGATCCCCTGCCCGAGCGAGCCGGAGGACATATCCACGCCGGGGATATGCTTCATGTCCGGATGTCCCTGCAGGATGGAATCGGTGTGCCGCAGGGTGGGGATCAGATCGGTGGAGAAATACCCGCGCAGCGCCAGCGCGGCATACAGCGCCGGGGCCGCGTGCCCTTTGGACAGCACGAAGCGGTCACGGTCGGGCTTCTTCGGATCGGCGGGGTCGATGTGCATCTCTTTCCAGTACAGATACGCCAGATCCTCCGCGATCGACAGCGAGCCGCCCGGGTGACCGCTTTTTGCGTGATACACGCCCTCGATGGTCGCCATGCGCAGCTTCGTTGCGATGACGGCCAACTGCTTTTCGGTCAAAGCATCCATTTTTACGCCCTTTCCGCGTCCGCCTGCCGCGGACGCCGTTACTTCATCCTTATTATAGCACAGCCTACGGCGCTTGCCAACCCCTTTTTTGCTTGCCGCGCCTGCCCCGCCGCGGTCATCAGATCGTTCCGGTCACGGTCAGCACGGCAGTGCCGGGGACGGTCTGCCATGCGCCGGTCGTTGCGTTTTGCGTGAATGCGGCGGCAGGCACGGTGATGCGCCCGACCGCCGTGGCGAACTCGCCCGTCGCGGGCGCGTAGGTATAGTCCGTGCCGGCGGTGAGCGTTTCGCCGTCCAGCGTGACCACAAGGTCGCGCAGCACGGGCAGGAACGTGTCGGTCACGGTGACGCCGTCCGTGGCCGCTGCCGCGGTGTTGCCGAGGTTGCCGATCGTGAACGTGTAGGTCACGCGGCCGTTCTCGGTCACGGTGCGGGGCGCCAGCCCCTTATCGATGGTCAGCCGCGGCGCGGCTGCGGCGGATACCGTCTCCTCCGCCGTGATCGGCCCGACCGTACCGTTTTGCACGGATACGGTGTTCGTGACCGTGCCGCCCACGCCGGGCGCGGCATAGGGCGACACCGTCGCCCGATAGATCAGCACCGCGTCGCCGCCCGCCGGGACACTGATCCCGGTGAAGGTCAGCCCGCCCGCATCCGCCGTTACGGCGGGCGCGGGCTGCACGGCGCCGTTGCGGTAGTACAGCACGGAGCCCTCCTCGTACGTCAGCGCGCGCAGCGTGGCCGCGCCGAACGTGATCGCGCCGAGGTCGTCCTCCACGGTCAGACCCGTCACCGCTGCTTCGCCCGAATTGACGATACCGATCGCATAGGTCAGGCTCTCGCCGGGCGTGTACGTGCCGCCCGGCGATGTTTTCGTGACGGTGAGCGGATCGACCAGCTCGCCCGTCGCGATGTTCGAATTCACGACGCCGCCCGTATAGCGCAGCGTCGCTTGGTTGGTGAAAGTCGCCATCCGATCTCCTCCTGTCGGTCATGCGCCGGGGCAGGCGCAGGACGGCTGCCCGCGTCGGACAAGACGTCCCACTATCAGTATATGGGCCGTCGCCCATCCGGTGCGTGTGCTTTTTCGCCGCGCACGGCGAAAAAAGCCGAAAGGTTTAACAAAACATTCACAATTGCCTCTTGACAGCGGGGCAAAAGCGTGGTAATCTAGCATTAGCACTCGGGGGCAAAGAGTGCTAGCACACCGATCGCCCCCCGGATGCCGAGTAAAGGAGATGCAGGACCGATGGGAATGGACGACCGCAAGGCCAAGATCCTTTCTCTGGTGATCGAGGCTTATATCGAAACAGGCGAGCCGATCGGCTCGAAGGCGTTGGCGGAGCAGCTGGAGGATCGGGTATCCTCCGCCACGATCCGCAACGACATGGCGGCGCTGACCGCCATGGGGTATCTGGAGCAGCCGCACACGTCGGCGGGGCGCTTGCCCACGGCCAAGGCGTTTCGGCTGTATATCGACAAGCTGATGCACCGCCGCCCGCTCGACGAGCGGGAACGGCGCGAGATCGACGAGCGGCTGATCGCCGCGGCGGGCGATCCGCAGCAATTGCTCGAGAGCGCGTCGCGCGCGCTGGCGGACACCACGGGCCTTGCGGCGGCGGTCGCGGCCGGTGCGCAGAAGGGCGTAGCCATCACGAATAAGA
>JAJXDX010000104.1:0-852 GCA_021640185.1 Oscillospiraceae bacterium
GCTCGACCGCGTCGTCGATCTGACGGCTCAGTTCACCAAACAGGTCGGAGCGGTCGCAGATCAGGTCGCGCAGCTCGCCATACGCCTCGGACTCGCCGTCCCGGATGCGGTCGATACACGCCAGCGCTTCCTTGTCTTTGCGGCAGGCATCCGCCAAAAAATCCGGCGGCAGCCGGTCGACGTTGTCCACGACGATGTGCTCATAACTCAAATAGATGTCCTTGCTCGGATCAAGCAGCAGATCCTCCATCCGGGAGAAATACTTCGCCGGCTGCGGCAGCGTGCCGAACCGGCTGACCAGCTGCTTGCCGAGGCCGCGCATCCCCGCCACGCAGAACTGCGAGAACCGCCATTTTTGCGGGCGGCCGGGATCGTTCGGCTCGAAGCACGCATAGATATCCTCATAGCGTGCGTTGACCAGACCGGTGTTGAACGCCGCCATCCGGCCGTCGGCGCTGACGGCGATCTTGCCCTCTTCCTTCAGGCGATAGAACGTGAAACGCAGATAGTTATACAGGATGCTGCGGCTGCCGTCGCCCAGATCCCATTTTTCGTCCAGCGCCAGATCGGCCAGCTCCTGCAGCATTTCCGTCCGGTCGCCCAAATACGCGAACCGCTCCAGCTGCTTGCCGGGCGAGTTCGAGCCGTCCGTGCCCAGATAGTTCAGCCACCACGGCATCTCCCGGTCGGACGGCTTGATCGAGGCCACGATCTGATCGCCGTTTTGCGCCGTCAGCCCGGTGGGGAACAGATAGTGATCCGCCCCGGCGGTCAATCTCCCGCCGGTCACGGCATCGGCATAGCTTTGCTTGAGCACGGCCAGCTCGGCCGGGCCGGCCGGCACGGTATCGT
>JAJXDX010000104.1:862-6987 GCA_021640185.1 Oscillospiraceae bacterium
GTATCGTCGTTCGCGATCAGCTTGTTCAAGATCCGCAGCATCTTCTCCGGCAAAAAGACCTGCCCGTCGATCGCGACGGGCGGTGCGGGCAATGCGTCCGGCGCGGCCGCCGGATCTGCCGACGCGACCGCTTTGGGGGCAACGGCTCCCAACGCAGCAGCCGCCGATGTGGCAGCCGCCGGCGTGGCATCGTACACCGCGTCCCACGCCGGGACGGCCGTCAGCGTCACCGTCTTCGTTTTCCCGCTGCCCACGATCGTGATGAACTCGGGCATCATTAGCATGAAGTCGATCATCTTCGCATAGCCGATCCGCACCCGCATCTCGTGGAACAGGTGGGAGAGCTTTTCCATCGCGAACGGATCGCCGAACGGCAGCCCGCTGCTGCGGGCGATCAGATACGCCTCGCGCTTTTGTTCCTCCGTCAGCGCCGGCTGGGTTTTCGATGCGACCGCTTTCGGCGTGACCACGGTCGGGACGGTCACTTTCGGTGCGATCACTCTCGGCGCGGCATCGTACGCCGCATCCCACGCCGGGACGGCCGTCAGCGTCACCATCTTCGTTTTCTCGCCGTCCGTCAGCGTGATGAACTCGGGCATCGCCAACATGAAGTCGGTCATCTTCGTACAGCCGGTCTGCACCCGCATCTCGTGGAGCGGTTCGGCGAGCTTCGCCATCACGAACGGCTCGCCGAACGGCAGCCCCGCGTCGAGGGCAAGAAAATACGCCTCGCGTTTCTGCTCTTCCGTCAGCGTCGGCTGCTCTTTCGGCGCAAGGATCCTCATCGCCGCCGCGTAAAGTTTCCCGGTGGTTTTTTCGTCGCCCATTTTTCGTTCCTCCCTGTCGGTCTTTCTCAGATCCCGGCCGCGCCGTCAGCCCTGCCCGAATTTATGCGCGAACGCGCGCATGACCATGCGGATGGAGCTGTCGATCCTGCCGTCGCAGAAGCGGCGGATATGCGCCGGGATCTCGCGATAAAACGCCTCGGCGATCGCCCCGGCGATGCACGCCTGCGTATCGGCGTCCCCGCCGAGCGACACGGCGCCGCGCACCGCGCTCTCATAATCGGTCGAGGCCAAAAAGGCGACGATCGCGGGCGGCACGCTGTAGGCCGTCCGGCTGTCGAACACGTGCCCTTCCCGCACGGCGGACAGCGGCCGGTCAAGCGCATACCCGGTCAGCTTTTCCAGCCGCGCCGCGATCTGTGCCTTCCCGGCGCCGGAGCGCGCCAAAAGCACCGCCGCCGCGACCGCCTGCGCACCGCGGATCGCCTCGCGGCAGTCGTGCGTGGGCAGGGCGCTCGCCTTGGCCTGCCGCAGCACCTGATCCCAGTCGTCGTACGCCCAGCCGATCGGTGACGCACGCATGGCCGCCCCGTTGGCATAGCTGTGCCCGCGCCGCGCGCCGGGATCCTTTGCCCACGCGGCGAACATCGTCCCGAACCCCGCGTGCGGATAGCGCGCATAATACTGCCGGTACCGTGCGGCATACGCCTTGGCGCGGGCACCGACACCAAAGCGGCCGACCGGATCCGGCTCGTCAAGGATCGTTTGGCACACGGCGGCGATCAGCACGCTGTCGTCGGTGAACGTGCTGTCCCGCTGCAGCGGGAAGTCCATGTTCTTCGTCTGATGGACCTCGTAATATGACCCGATCACGTCGCCGTAGACCGCCCCGAGCATCCGCCTCACCGTCCTTTTCTCCATCATAGCACGATCGCGCGGATCTGACAAGCCGGAAAAGCCCGGATCGCTCGATCGGGCGATCCGGGCTTTGCGGTGGGATGGGGATCAGAAGTTGACGAAGCCGAACGCGGAGAAGTCGATGTCCAGCCCTTCCTCCGCGACGAACCCTTTCAGGCAGCGGATCAGGTCGCACAGGCCGACGCGGCTCTCCTCCATAAAATCGTCCTGCCCCTGCGTGCTGCCTTTGTACTCGTCGCAATTCAGCGGATAGCGATCGGTGAACACCGCCGGATCGATCGTGCCGCTCGCGCTGCGCACACTTTCGCCGGTGTCGCGGTAATAGCGGGAAGAAAGATACTCGTACTTCTGGCGGTATCCGCCGCGCATCCGCAGATAGAAGTTGACGCTGTACGTTTCGTCCAGCGGGCAGTGCAGGCAGAACTCCACCATGTTGCTGTCGCCCCAATACGACAGCGAGAAATATTCGTTGTCATAGCCGCCGTAGCGCGTCGCCGGCTGCTGATAGATGGTATAGTCGCCGTTGAGATGTCCGATCTTGACCGCCAGATCGCGGCAATAGGCGAACAGATCGACCGCTGCCGCCTGCGTGGCCGTCGGCGCGGCGGTCTTGGTGGTCTTGGCGGCAGTCTGCGCGGTCTTTGCCGCCGTTTTCCCTGCCGTCGTTTTGGCTGCGGCCGTCTTGGTCGGGGCCGTACTCTTCGTGCTCTCCGCCCGATCCGAGCGGGCGGGCACCATCGCGCTGTCGGCAGGCCCGTCCGGCTCCCCGCGCCCGGCACGGGAGCGGCCGAGCAGGAACACGACCGTCCCGGCCACCAGCACCGCGCACACGGCCAGCACGGCGACAAGCGGCAACGCCTTGTGCCGCTTTCGGCCGGTCTGCTCCCCGGGAGATGCCGCTGCGTCGGCCATGTCCGCCGTCGGCTCCGACAGCGGCTCCGCCGCGTCCGCCGACGGCGCGGCGGGAATGTCGCTCAGCAGCTCGTCCGAGGTGATGCCGAACAGCCGCGTGAGCGCGATGATGTTATCGATCGTGGGTTGCGTCTGGCCGGTCTCCCACAGGCTGATGCTCTGTCGGGACACCCCCAGCTGCTCGGCCAGCTCATCTTGGGACATCTCTTTTCGTTTGCGGTAGTACCGAATGTTATCGGACAGCATTGCGCACACCCCTTAGCGTAATTTCTCCCTTTTATCATACCACGCCATCCCCTTGCAGGCAACAAGATCCGTTTTGCATTTTGTCAAGCAGCGCTTGCATTTTCGGTTTTTGGACGATCTTGCGTGCGTCGCACGGCTGCAAAGCGGCGCTTGCGCCCGTGCCGCCGGGGCTGCTGTCGTTTTTCTGTTTTTCGGATAAAATAGAAGAAAAAGCGGAGGGACGAACGATGGAAAAACGATCGATCACGGCCGGGATGATCGCAGCATTCAAAACACAGCTGATCCGGGAGGAAAAAAGCGCGGCCACGGTGGAAAAATACGTCCGCGATGCCGCGGCATTCGCGGCCTACGCGCAGGGCGGCGCGGTCACGAAGGAGAACGTGATCGCCTACAAAGCGCATTTGCAGGAGCGCTACACCGTGCGCAGCGTCAACTCGATATTGGTCAGCATCAACCGCCTGTTCGCGTTCCTCGGCCGGCACGATCTGCAGGTCAAAACGCTGAAATGGCAGCGCCCGGTCTATTGCCCGGAAGAAAAAGAGCTGACCAAAGCAGAATACACGCGCCTGTGCCGGGCGGCGGAGCAGCGGCAGAACCGGCGGCTCTGCCTGATCCTGCAAACGATCTGCGGCACCGGCATCCGCGTCAGCGAGCTGCGGTATATCACCGTCGAGGCCGCAAAACACGGCGAGGCGACGGTGAACGCCAAGGCCAAGACACGCACGGTGTTCATCGTCAAGGCGCTGAAACGAAAACTGCTCCGCTATGCAGCGGAGCAGGGGATAACCACGGGCATGATCTTTATCACCCGCACGGGGCAGCCCGTCGACCGGACGAACATCTGGCGGGAGATGAAGGCGCTGTGCGCCGCGGCGCACGTCGATCCGCAAAAGGTGTTCCCGCACAATCTGCGGCACCTGTTCGCCCGCGTATTCTACGGGCTGGAAAAGGACATCGCCAAATTGGCCGATATCCTCGGGCACAGCAGCATCGATACGACCCGCATCTATATCATCTCCACCGGCACGGAGCACCGCCGGAAAATGGAGAAAATGCGGCTGATCATCTAAAACCACATGATCACGATCATGTGGTAGTTTCGTATCGGCAGATGACTGCTTATACATCTTAGATTATAGCATCCCCCCGCGAAAATGTAAAGAAACGATCGATAAAAACCGAAAAAACCCGAAAACGGGCAAAACGACAAAGCCCTTCCGGCGCGCTTTTTTGCCGCGCCGGGGGAAGGCTTGCTTTTTTCTGCCCATTTTGGCCTGTCCGCTCTGCGGCAGGTCTTTTTTTGCCGTCGATCTACCACATGATCGTGATCAAGTGGTAAAGGGGGCGAAACGCGTGACGAAACAGGTCAAGTCCAAGCAGCGGGTGGCCGACCACGGCGAGGTCTTTACTGCGGAGCGTGAGGTAAAGTCGATGTGCGACCTCGTCAAGGCCGAGACGGAGCGCATCGACAGCCGCTTTCTGGAGCCGGCCTGCGGCGACGGGAATTTTTTGGCCGAGATCCTGACCCGGAAATTGGCCGTGGTGAAACGCAAGTACGGGAAATTCCCGATGGACTTTGAAAAGAACGCCCTGCTGGCCGTCAGCAGCCTTTACGGCGTGGATATTCTGCAGGACAACTGTGCGGCGTGCCGGGAACGGCTGTACCAGATCTGGAACCGCCAATATGAAGCCGTCTGCAAAAAGGAAGTCGACGAGGACTGCCGCCGATCTGTCCGGTTCATCCTGTCCCGCAACATCGTGTGCGGCAACGCCCTCAGCCTGATGTGCGTGAACGAGCACCAGCAGGACACCGGTGAACCTATCGTGTTCTCCGAATGGGCATTCGTGACCGGCTATCAGCTGCAAAGGAGCGACTACACCTTTGCCAAATTGATGCAGGGCGACGACGGCGGCCGCGATCTGTTCGGCAAAAAACAGGGCAAACAAAGCGAACAGCTGACCCTGTTTGCCGACAAAGCCGCGGACGCCCCCGATACCGAGGGCGAGTTCCTGAAAAAATACGTGACGCACTACAGGAGGGTCTGGGAAAATGAGCAATGATCTGTATTCCGATATCTATAACCCGGACGTCCTGACCTGTCTGGCCAACCTGTCCAACGACGAGGTATTCACCCCGCCGGACGTGGCGAATGCCATGCTCGATCAGCTCCCGCAGGAGCTGTTTGGCGATCCGAACACCAAATTTTTGGATCCGGCATGCAAAAGCGGCATTTTTCTGCGGGAGATCGCCAAACGGCTGCTGACCGGGCTTGAGCCGCTGATCCCGGATCTGCAGCAGCGCGTCGATCACATTTTTCATCACCAGATCTACGGCATCGCGATCACCGAGCTGACCAGTCTGCTCTCCCGCCGCAGCGTGTATTGCAGCAAATACCCGAACAGCGTGTATTCCGTGTCGCATTTTGGCGATGCCGAGGGCAATATCCGCTATAAGCGGATCGCCCACCGCTGGAAAAACGGGAAGTGCGTCTTTTGCGGCGCGGCGCAAAGCCAATACGCCCGGGACGACGTACTGGAAACGCACGCCTATGAGCTGATCCACACCACCAAGCCGGAGGATATTTTCAAGATGAAATTCGATGTGATCATCAGCAACCCGCCGTATCAGTTGAGCGATGGGGGACAGGCTGCAAGCGCAAAATCAATATATCAACTTTTTGTAGAACAGGCAAAAAAGTTAGGCCCTCGCTATATGACGATGATCATTCCTGCAAGATGGTATTCAAATGGCAAGGGACAAGGAATGAAAGAATTTCGCAATACTATGTTGAACGATGAACATCTCTCATATCTAGTGGATTATAAGAACACTGCCGATTGTTTTCCGGGCGTAAATATCGCTGGTGGCGTTTGCTATTTTTTGTGGGAACGTGAATATCGCGGCCCGTGCCACGTAGTTAACCTATCGGGATCAAATACAGCCACATCCAAATCGACAGAACGATATTTGAATGAATTCGATGTCCTAGTTCGAGATAATATAGCATTGCAGATCATCCGAAAGGTAAATGCGGCTAAGGCCCCGATGCTCAATGAACTTGTAAAACCGTATAGCTATTTTGCCGTCAGAAGTTTTGAGAGAGGTGGTGTCAGGAAAAACAAGTCCGACGTTACGCTTATTTCAAGTGACGGAAAAGGTTATTTTGATATAAGTAAAATCAAAGACAAAGACGAAATACTTGGAAAATACAAGGTTATTATAACCTATGCTATGTCTGGCGGAAACAAACCATCTGCGGACGG
>JAJXDX010000105.1:0-1159 GCA_021640185.1 Oscillospiraceae bacterium
ACGGGGATGTGCGCACCGTCGGCTATGACAACGGGGCGACGGTGATCGTGAACTTTGGCGAAGCGGCGGCCGAAACGGCGCACGGGAGCGTCGCGGCGCGCAGCTTTTCGGTGGTGGCGAAGGAGGAGAAGCGATGAAAAGACGCTCCCGCAGCCTAGAGCGGCGCAACAGCCGCTACGGCCGCCTGTTCGTGCTGCCGTGGGAGATCGGGCTGGCGCTGTTCTTCCTGTATCCGCTGACGCAGTCGGTCTTGTGGTCGTTTTCCGACGTGGCGTGGAAGGACGGCGAGCTGCAGGTACTGTTCGCCGGGCTGAAGCATTACCGCAACATCCTGTTCGTCGACGGCAACTACACGTATTTCCTCACCGACGAGATCCGCAGCTTTTGCCTGTCGCTGCCGCTGATCGTGATCCTGAGCCTGATCTTTGCGCTGATCCTGAACATGAAGCTGCCGGGGCGGATGATCGCGCGCGGGATATTCTTTCTGCCGGTGATCATCGCCTCGGACGTGGTGATCAAGATGCTGTTCGCCAACGGCAACGCCGGGCCGGACAGCGCGACGGTGTATACCTCCGATCTGATCGATCTTGATCTGGTGCTGCGCAATCTGGGGATGCCGGAGAAGATCGTGAGCCTGTTTTCCGGCGTGATCGGCAACATTTTCGATCTGATCTGGAAATGCGGGATCCAGACCGTGCTGTTCATCGCCGGGCTGCAGACGATCCCGGACGCGCTGTATGAGGTGTCGCGCGTCGAGGGCGCGAACCGGTGGGAGGAGTTTTGGTTCATCACCTTCCCCATGCTCAGCAGCACGGTGGTGCTGGTGACGGTGTACACGATGATCGCTTTGGTGACCGACAAAAACAGCATCATGATGACGACACCGTTCACGCTGATGACCGGACACCAGATCTATGACGAAAGCTCCGCGCGGCTGTGGCTGTATTTTGCGATCGTGGGCGCGCTGATGGCGGCCGTGATGTTCTTTTACGACCGGCTGTTGACCAAACGGTGGGAATGAGGGAAGGAGGTACCGTCCATGACGGACAGGCTTGACCGAATGAAGGAGCGGCGCATCGCCCGCGGGATCATTCGTGCGGCGGGCATGGCGCTGCTGATCTTGCTGATCTTGGCGGTCAGCTACATCATCCTGTTCCCG
>JAJXDX010000105.1:1169-6980 GCA_021640185.1 Oscillospiraceae bacterium
TTCCCGCTGTTCCGGATGATCAGCGACGCCTTCACGCCGGAGCTGGATGCCTACGACCCCAGCGTCGTTTGGCTGCCGAAGCATCCGACGCTGGAGAATTTCAAGTCGGCCTATGCCATGCTGCATATGCCGGGGGCGCTGCTCAACACCCTGCTGTACCAGATCGTCAGCGCCCTGCTGGAGGTCGGGATCTGCGCCGTGACGGCCTACGGGCTGGCCCGGTTCAGGTTCCGGGAGAAAAAGCTGCTGGAATTTTTGCTGATGCTGACGATCCTGGTGCCGATGCCGATGATCATCATCCCGATGACCGTGAACTATTCGCGGCTGGATCTGCTCGGGATCTTGGGGCTGATCGGGCGGGCCGTCGGCCGCGAGCTGCGGCCGAACCTGCTCAACAGCGGCATGGCGTTTTGGCTGCCGTCGCTGCTGGGCGTGGGGCTGCAGTCCGGCGTGTTGATCTATATCTACCGGCAGTTTTTCCGCAACATCCCGCACGAGCTGGAGGAGGCGGCCAGCATCGACGGCGCGGGGCCGCTGCGCACGTTTTTGCGGATCGTAGTGCCGTCCTCCGGCGTCGTGTTTTTGACCGTTACGATCTTTTCCGTCATTTGGCACTGGAACGACGCATATATGCCGACGATGTTCCTGACGGATAATTATCCTTTCTCGGTCGCGCTCTCGCTGATCTCAACGGAGCTGACGCTGGAGAATATGCAAAGCTACGGTGCACAGGCCAACGGGATCATCATGGCGGGATGCGTGATCTTCGTCACGCCGATGTTCCTGATGTATCTGGTGCTGCAGAAATATTTCATCAAAAGTATCGACCGCGTCGGTATCGTCGGCTGACGGTGCCGCCATGAATGAACGAGAGCAAGAGGTGTTGACGATGAAGGAGAATATCAGACTGGGGACGGTCGGCTTGGGCGGGCGCGGATACGCGATCCTAGAGGGCGTTTTGATGCGCATGGCGAACGTCACGATCGCGGCGGTATGCGATAAATACCCCGACCGGGCGAAGAAGGCGGCAGATCTCGTCGAGGAGAAAACGGGCGTGCGGCCGTTTGAAACGACGGACTACCGCCTGCTGCTGGAGCAGCCGATGGATGCCGTGGTGATCACCGCGTCGTGGGAGGCGCACATCCCGGTGGCGCTGGCGGCGATGGAAAAAGGCATCTATGTGGGCACGGAGGTCGCAGGGGCGTACAGTCTGGACAGCTGCTGGCAGCTGATCCGCACCTATGAGCGCACCGGCACGCCGTGCATGATGCTGGAGAACTGCTGCTACGGCAAGCGGGAGCTGATGCTGCTGAATATGGTCAAGGCCGGGGCGTTCGGCCGCGTCGTGCACTGCTTCGGCGGCTATCACCACGATCTGCGCGAGGAGATCTCCTGCGGGAAGGAGAACCGGCACTACCGGCTGCGCAACTATCTTGGGCGCAACTGCGAGAACTATCCGACGCACGAGCTGGTGCCGATCGGCAAGCTGCTGGACATCAACGACGGCAACAAGTTCATCAGCCTGTCGTCGGTGTCCTCCGCCGCACACGGGCTGAACGAGTACATCGCGCAGCACCGCCCGGCGGACGACGAGCTGCAGCACCGCACGTTTTTGCAGGGCGACGTGATCACCACGGTGCTGCGCTGCGCGCAAGGGCAGACCGTGACGATCACGCTGGACACGACGCTGCCGCGGTATTACAGCCGATCGCTGTGCGTACACGGGACGAAGGCCTACTACAACGAATGGAACGATTCGCTGTTTTTTGACGGGGACGACAAGCAGCGGGAACACGAGTGGGACTACCGCCCGATGTGGGGCAATGCCGGGGAATATGAGGAACGGTATCTGCACCGGCTGTGGCGCGCCGGGGTGCAGAACGACGACCACGGCGGCATGGACGGGCTGGTGTATTCCGCCTTCATCGATGCCGTCCGCCGCGGGGTCGAGCCGCCGATCGACGTGTACGATACCGCCACCTATATGGCGGTGTCCGTGCTCAGCGAGCAGTCGATCGCCGCGGGCGGGATGCCGGTCGCGTTCCCGGACTTTACGGAAGGAAAGTATCTGGAGCGCGAGCCGCAGCCGGATACGCCGTATCGGCTGGATATCTGCCGGACGGAATGAGCATAGAAAAAAGCACGGGCGGATGCCCGTGTTTTTTTTTTGAGCCGGCAGGATCAGCTGCGCGCGGGCGTCTCTGCCGCCCGCGCGGCGATCTTGCCGTACAGCCGGCGGATCTCCTGCATCCCGAGCGCGGCCAAAACGCAGTATACCGGCACGTAGGTGTACAGGTACCGTGCGCGGGCTTCAAACAGCAGTTCGAACGCCGTCAGGCCGATGACGGCGAGCATCAATACGCTTTTGCGCTTTTCTCCCTTGCTGCCGCAAACGGCGGCGAGGGAGAAGAGCAGGATCGCGAGCCATGCCGTGTGCTGGAGCAGAGCCAGATAGCGGTAACGTGTCCCAGTCTCGTTATGATAGAAAATACTGCGCAGGAAGGGCGCGGCTTTCGTGTTCGGCGCGGCCGGTACCCTGCTGTAAAACTCGCCCTCGGCGCCCCAAGCGAACGTCCCGTCGGCGAACAGCACGAGCGTCTTTTTGACCAAATGTTTTGCCAAGCCGATCGGTCCCATCGCCTTGAGCCGGTCGGCTGCGGCCGCCAGTTCGGCACTGTCGCGCTCCTCCTTCGTATCGAAACGCCAAGCGAATTTGACATCTTCGAGTGAATATACACCGTCCGTCTGTGTGTTGAGGCCCATCAGAAGAAAATGCGTCATACCGATCCGCTGCTCTTCCTCCGTGTGGACGCCAAGGTGTTCGCTTGCCTGTTCGACCACCGCACCGGCGGCGACGAAGGTGACGGCCGCACACGCGGCCGCTGCACCGAGCCGCAGGAACGAACGGCGGGAAGGCTTGCCCAGCGTATACGCGGCCTGCACGAGCATCATGGCGATCAGCATGATCGCACATTGCGGCTTGATGAAATAGCTGCAGCAGAGCAAAACGACCGAGGCGGCGCGGCAGACGATCTGCACACGGCGTTTTTTGACCGGGACCGCGAACAGATAAAATCCGGCGATCGGAAAGATCAGGCCGATCGCATCCGAATAATAGATGACGCTCCACGGCGAGGTGCCGACCGTGGCGACCGCCAGTAAAAAGGCGGCGAAGGCGCTCTTTTTGCTGACGAACAGGGCGGCAGAGCGGTACACCAGCACGCAGGCGGCGGTGTTGAGCAG
Source organism: Oscillospiraceae bacterium (assembly GCA_021640185.1). Lineage (GTDB taxonomy): Bacteria > Bacillota > Clostridia > Oscillospirales > Acutalibacteraceae > UBA5905. The sequence goes on from JAJXDX010000105.1 coordinate 4,413, forward strand.
GCAGTTGAAAACGATGATGTGCATAGGTGCTTGCTCCGGCGTGAATATCCCGAACCGGCTGCCGAGGCGCAGCAACGCGACCTCGACGAGCAGGGTGCCCCGATTATTGGGATAAGACGAGAAACCGTAGTGCACCACATCGGGCTCTCCGGCGACGATGGCCTGTGCCGTCGCGAATACGCCTTTTGCGTCCCAGCCGGTGAAAAAATGGATGTTATAGGCAATGTATATCTGCGCGGCGAGCAGCACGATCGCTGCGATCTTGACGAAACGGTCAAGGTCAGGTGCAGAGCGGGCGAGCTGTCGGCCGCTGAGACGCATCCTGCTGCGGCAGAACAGCCACAGCACCACCGCTGCGATGATGCACAGCAGCAGCGCATAGTTCGGCAAAAGCGCCTGACGCTTGCAATGATAGCTCAAAAAAGAAAAGCATGTCACGATAAGCAGAACCGTTCCGGCGGCTGCGGCAAACAGCCATCGGATCGCGGCATTCCTCCATTTGATCATTCGCTTCCCCTTTTCCCTTTATCCCCATTTTTCTTGCTGCGGCGCGGTCGGCCGCGCATCCTTGACCGCAATATTGCACAAATACCGTCGATGGACAAGGGCTTTGCCGAAAGGGACGGAGCGGTCGGTGTTTTGGTGCGGCATCGGCGTGCCGGTATCCCGCACGGCGGGGCGGCGGGGGCTTTTGGTATTGATTTGTGCGGGGGGATGTGTTAAAATAAAGCGACGAACAGGGCGACAGGAAAGGAAACAAGCATGACGAACGCAAAAATGACGGTGATCAAGACGGAAGGCACGGCGCGGCGCGGCGTATTCGAAACGCCGCACGGCACGGTGCAGACCCCGGCTTTTATGAACGTGGCGACCTGCGGCGCGATCAAGGGCGCGGTATCCGCCCATGACTTAAAGGAGCTGCACTGCCAGGTGATGCTGTGCAACACCTACCACCTGCACGTGCGCCCCGGCGACGGGCTGGTGCGCGAGATGGGCGGTCTGCACCGTTTCACGGGGTGGGAAGGGCCGATCCTGACCGACAGCGGCGGGTTCCAAGTCTTTTCGCTGGCGAGCCTGCGGCGGATCCGCGAGGAGGGCGTCCACTTCCAGTCGCACATCGACGGGAAAAAGCTGTTCATCGGGCCGGAGGAAAGCATGCAGATCCAGTCGCACCTCGGCTCGACGATCGCGATGGCCTTTGACGAGTGCGTCGAGAACCCGGCGAAATACGAGTATTCCCGCCAGTCCTGCGCGCGCACGACGCGGTGGCTCGCCCGCTGCAAGGCGGAGATGGCGCGCCTGAACAGCCTGCCGGACACGATCAACAAAAAGCAGCTGCTGTTCGGGATCAACCAAGGCTGCACCTTTGCCGATCTGCGCGCGGAGCACATGGCGCAGATCGCCGAGATGGATCTGGACGGCTACGCGATCGGCGGGCTGGCAGTGGGTGAGCCGACCGAGGAGATGTACCGCATCATCGAGGCGGTGGAGCCGCATATGCCGAAGGACAAGATCCGCTATCTGATGGGCGTCGGCACGCCGGAGAACATCATCGAGGCCGTGCACCGCGGCGTGGATCTGTTCGACTGTGTCATGCCCTCGCGCAATGCACGGCACGGACACGTGTTCACGTGGCAGGGACACCGCAACCTGATCAACCAGAAATACGCGAACGATCCGCGGCCGCTGGACGAGGAATGCGACTGCCCGACCTGCCGCCGATATTCGCGTGCATACGTCCGTCATCTGCTGAAGGCGGGGGAGATGCTGGGGATGCGGCTGACAGTGATGCACAACCTGTATTTTTACAACACGCTGATGGAGCGGATCCGTGCGGCGCTGGACGAGGGGACGTTCGAGGCGTTCTACCGGCGCTACCGCGGCGTTTTGGACAAGCGGATCTGACCGCCGGATGGGGCAAAACATGGACAAATTGTAAATTTTGCGGTTTTTCTGCATTTTTACTTGCGTATGGCGGACAAAGCCGATATAATATCCTAAGTACCCATACCATTGACGGACAAGGGAACGCGCGTCCGCCGATGGCAAAAAACGATGGAGGAAACGAGAATGAATTTGATGATGAAGCTTCTGCTCGCGGACACGACGGTGGCCGCTTCCGCTTCCGGGACGGGCACGGCCGGCAGTGCCGGGGTCATGGGCTATGTGACGACCTTCCTGCCGCTGATCCTGATCGTGGTGCTGATGTATTTTATGCTGATCCGCCCGCAGAAGAAAAAGCAGAAGGAAGAAAAGCAGATGCGCGACAGCCTGCGCGTCGGCGACGAGCTGACGACGATCGGCGGCGTCTGCGGCCGTGTGGTCAGCATCAAGGACGACACGATCACGATCGAAACGGGTGCCGACCGCACGAAGATGCAGTTCAAGAAGTGGGCGATCCAGTCGGTCGATACCAAGCACGATGCGCCTGCGGACGACGACGATGACGATGATGACGACATCTGATCCGGTGCGCTGATGTCAAAAGCCGACGCGCCCCTCGGTCGAGGGGCGCGTCGTTTTGTCCTGTGCTCCGGTGCATGAAATGCCCGGCATCCGCATATGGAT
>JAJXDX010000465.1 GCA_021640185.1 Oscillospiraceae bacterium
GTTGACGCCGATCACCAAGATGACCGACGGACGCGTGCCGATGTGCAGCTCCTGCCCGCCGTCGAGCATCTCGGCCACGAGCTTCTGCAGCAGTTCGCGGATCGCCATGGGATCGGTCACGCCCTGCGCCTTGACCTCACGGCGCAGCGCCTCGCACAGATGCCCGGCGGTCACCGTGCCGACGTCGCCCATCACGAGTATTTCTTCCAGTTCCTCAAACAATTCGTCATCGATGCGCGTAAAGCTGCGCAGCATCCCGTTGACGGAGCCCATCAGGGCGTCGCGGGTCTTTTTTAGCCCTTCGCCCAGTTTACTGAAAAAGCCCATCACCTGACCTCCTTTATGCCTTTCCTTCGTCGCCGTCGAAGCGCAGCCCGAGCTTTTCTTCCACCTCGCTCGCGCGCAGCTCCAGCAGTTTGGACACGCCGCGCTCCTGCATCGTCACGCCGTACAGCGTGTCCGCCTCCTCCATCGTGCCGCGGCGGTGCGTGATCGCGATGAATTGGCTGCGGTCGCAGATGCGGCGCAGATAGGCGGCATAGCGGTCGACGTTGACGTCGTCCAGCGCGGCCTCGACCTCGTCGAGCACGCAGAACGGCGACGGCGTCACCTTCAAGATCGCAAACAGCAGCGCCGTGGCCGCCAGCGCTTTCTCGCCGCCGGACAGCGCCTCCAAGTTCAGGATCACCTTGCCGGGCGGCTGGATGAACATCTCGATGCCGGAGCCTAGGATATCCTCCGGATCGCTCAGCCGCAGTTCGCCCCGTCCGCCGCCGAACAGTTCCGCGAACACGATGCCGTACTGATAATTGATCTGCTTGAAGCGGTCAAGGAACACCTCGCGCATCTGCGCGGTCAGTTCGCCGATCTGACGGGTCAGCTCGTTTTTCGTGCTTTCCACGTCCTCGATCTGCGCCTTCATGAAATCATAGCGTTCTTTGACCTCTTTATACTCCTCGATCGCGTCCACATTGACGCTGCCCAGCGCACGGATCTTGTTTTTCAGTTCCGTCACCCGGCGGGACGCGGCGGCCGCATCCTCGATCGGCTGGGCGATCGCCTCCGCCTCCATGCGCGTCAGTTCGTATTCTTCGTACAACCG
>JAJXDX010000466.1 GCA_021640185.1 Oscillospiraceae bacterium
GAGCTTGCCGCCGTTGATCCGGAAACGGCGGCGCGCCTGCACGAAAACGACGTGCACCGCATCGTACGCGCGCTGGAGGTGTACCGCACCACCGGAAAAACGATCGCCGCACAGGCGCGTGCCTCGCTGGCCGTCCCGTCGCCGTACAGCGGGTGTCTGATCGTGCTGTCGATGCGCGACCGGGCGCGGCTGTACGACCGGATCGACCGGCGGGTGGGCCGGATGCTTTCGGACGGGCTGATCGACGAGGCGCGCCTCGTTCTGTCCGCCGCGCCCGGCGCGACGGTGCTGCAGGCGATCGGTTACAAGGAACTGCTGCCGTATCTGCGCGGCGAATGCCCGCTGGACGAGGCCGTCCGGCAGCTCAAGACCGGGACGCGGCATTATGCCAAGCGGCAGCTGTCGTGGTTCTCGCGGATGCCGCAGGCGCGGTTTTTGTACGCGGACGACTACCCGGACGAGGATGCGCTCGCTGCGGCGGCGCTGGCGGTGTATCGCGATTTTCTGCGTGAGCAGGGCTAGAGAAGGGAGGGGTGCCCGGTGACGGCAAAAGACAAAAAAGGGCGTGCGCAGCGGCTGATCGCATGGTCGGTCACGCTGCTTTTGCTGCTGTACGCGGGCTACCAGATCTATCGTGCGCTGGTCGGCCGGATCGGCACGGAGCAGGTCAACACCTACAGCGTGTACGAGTCGATCGATGCCACCGGCATCATCTTCCGGTCGGAAACGGTGATCGCCCCGGTGAACAGCGGCAGCCTGTACTACACGGTCGAAAACGGGACGCGCGTCGCCAAGGACAGCCTGATCGCCCAGATCTATCAAAGTGAGCAGGACGGCCTGCTGGAGCAGCAGATCACCGCGCTGGACGCGCAGATCACCACCCTGCGCACGATCCAAGCCGACCGTTCCTCCAGCCACCTGACGCTGGACATCCTCAACACGCAGCTGACCGCCGTGCTGGACGAGATGATCGCCGCCGCGGACGGCGGCGTGTTCGAGCAGATCTCTGCCACCCGTTCGCGTCTGCTGTCGCTGCTGAGCAAAAAGCAGCTGGTCACCGGCGGCACGGTGGATCTGACCGATGCGCTCTCCAGCCGCG
>JAJXDX010000467.1 GCA_021640185.1 Oscillospiraceae bacterium
ATATTTTTCCGCCACGCGGCGCTCCGCGTCGACGTAGGCGGACAGCGGCGCGGCGATGCGCGCGCCGGTATCGTTGACGACGGCGTTCTCACTTAAGCGGTGCAGCGGCGTCATGATCACGACCGTCGCCGCGGGATAGCGCTCGATCAGGCGGCGGCACAGCGTATCCATCGCCCCGCAGAACGTGTTCGGCTCGGTGTCCCCCACTGTGCCGAACGGCGCGTTGCCGTGACCGAAATCGTTCGTCCCGCCAAGCACCACCACCACGTCGGCATCCGGATCCATTTGATCTGCGCGCTTGATGAAGTCGTTTTGATCCCAGATGTTATCCTGCGCATCGTACTGCGGTGCGATCCGCGTGCCGCCGATGCCGAAACCGCGCACCTCGGCACCCGTGCGCTGCCCGGTCACCGCCCAAAACGTTTTGTTCTCCTTGTCGCTCGTGCCGTGTCCCTCGGTGATGCTGTCGCCGAGGAACACGATCTTTTTGCCCTTCAGTTCCATTGCCGCGCCTCCCAAAATGCTTTTTCTGGAGCATAGCACAAAACCGGCGGCCTGTCAATGCCCCGCACGCAATTCCTCTGCGCGGCGGCAGATCGCCGCGATGCCCGCGTCGATGTCCTCGATCCCGGCCACGGCGCTCTCCATCGGGCAGAGGCCGGTCTTTTGCCGGTTCTCGATCGCCGCCGTGCGCACATCGCACGAAGCGTCTATCCCGTGCGCGGCAAGCAGCGCGACCGCGCCGTCGCTCATCACCTCGGCATGCACCGCGCGTACGCCCGCTTTGGCGAACAGCATCGCCGCAGCACGGCCGACGACGCGGTCGGCCGCGCAAAAGCCGGAAAGATCGCGTCCTTCCCGCAAAAAGCCCAGCATCGGCATGACCCCGCGCAGATCGGAGGTCACGACCTCGCCGCCGCGGCACAGCGCCAGCGTGTGCCCCGGCAGCGCCGCCCGCGCCCGGTCAAGATCGGTCATCGGTCGTCCCTCCGCAGCAGCGCGCTCAGCCCGATCACCAGCGCCACAACGATCACGGCCTGCAGCGCCAGACCGGGCAGACCCATCCGGATCTGCGCAAAGATCATCGCCGCGGTAAA
>JAJXDX010000106.1:0-2639 GCA_021640185.1 Oscillospiraceae bacterium
CAACGTCGCATATATCTATCATTTCTTTGCGGATAAAGAAGATATGCTGACGCAGGCATTCGAAGAAAGTGACGAGCGTTTTCTGCGCGTGATCCTCGATAATCTGCCCGTGCTGCGCTACACCGATATCGATTACGAACAGCGCTGCCGGATGCTGTTCGATCGGTGCTGGGAGTATATCCTCGAGCGGCCGGATCGCCTGCTGTTCTATATGCGGTATTATTTCTCGTCCCTCTACACCAAATACGCCGTGCGCGCCCATACCGAGCGGTATCATGTGCTCGTCGAGCGGATGAGCAGCGCCTTCCCGGAGTGCGAGGATGTCATGGCCATCCTGCGCCAGATCCTGTCCATGCTGCTCAACGCGCTGTTCGTCCAGGTCACCGACCCGACGGACGAGCCGAACGTCGCGGCCGATAAGTGCTTCGCGATGATCTTCAGCATCATCCGCGCCTATATCAAAAAGGACGCCGAAGCGGCAGAATGATCCCGACACAGCGGCAGCATGATACGCTCTATATCGTTATATAACTATATAGTGGTATAGCGATACAGTGGCATCGTGACATAGTCATACAGCGATATAGTGATACCGCTATATATTGATATAGTGATATAGCGATATACAGACCGACCGCCCGGCGAGCACTGCTCGCCGGGCGGTTTTTGCATAAAGGCATTTTTGAGCCGATCCGTTTTATAGTCACCCAAAACGTCAAATCAAAAATGTCTTTTTCTCCTCATCGATCAGTACAGTCTGTTGCTTGGGATTTGTATGGCTTTTTCTCTACTACCGCCAATGATGATTCTAAATGCCTTTTCGCCTTTCTTCCTGCTAATCGTAAGGGTAGTTTTGCCTTGACGAAAAAGCTGTTTCAATTCATCTCTGTTGATCACCGCATATTCGCTGGTGCTCAGCTTTTCATTTCCACACACAAGGCCAACACTAAGATGTTTAGCCGAGGACATGAATTGCGTCAATTCTTTAATATCGTCATCGGAAAAGCTAAATTGCCAACTTCTGTAGTTTGGCGTCTTGGTGTCGATAGGTTTGGAGCGGTACTTGAGAAACAGCAGAAAGTCCTTTTGGTCGGTAGTTAATTTGTATATTTGCCTGTCTTTGCCTCCTTCGATAAGTGCTGGGCAAATGCCTTTGTTGATCAACAGGGAAAGCACTGCTCCGTAATAAAAATCCGCTTCCTTTAGCATTGACATACCGGTTCCTCCTTCATTTACGATATTGAATTGTCATGTTATCATTTCATGCTGTTTTGAATAAAGGGATTATAAATCTCGCCACGATGATCAACAGAACAAAACAAGCACATATAATCAGCACGCCATAAATAAATAGCTTTGCTTTTCTTCTCTCCGTTATATCTGCAACTAAGTGCAAAATCTCTGCCTCATCCTTGGCATCCTCGTTCCTCTCTCTGACCTGCGCGACGGCTCCCTGCAATAATGCCTTCATCTGCTCGTCGCCGAAACGGACGGCCTTTTGATAATCGCTTTGCTCGTCGAACGGCTCGGCGGCATCCGCCAGCTGCTCCCGGCGGCTCACCCGCAGCTGTGCCATCAGCTTGCCAAGATACGCCTCCGCCAGCTTGGCATCAAAATCGAGCGCCCGCTCGAAAAACTCGTCGGCCTTGCTCCATTCCCCGTCCTCCAGCGCCATAAAGCCGCGGTCAAGGAACGCCTGCACGCTGCCGTTCTCGCTTTTCACGACCACATTATCTCGGGCGGCCGCCTGCGGCGCGTCGAACGCCATGATCTTCCCGATCCCCCGGATCAGATCCTGCATGAACCCGAGCTTGCTCATGTCCTGCGCCTGCAGATGCGAGAACTCCTCCGGCAGATCGTAGGGATCCATGTCCTTGTACGCCGGGATCAGGATCTTTTTGCCGCCGCTTTCCTTGACCAGCGCCAGATACCGACTCCACTCGTTTTTGACCCACGCGGCCTGAAAATAGGCCGGCCGCGTCCCCAGCACCACCATGACCTTGGCCGAGTTGAGCGCCGCGAAGATGTACGGCTCGTACGCCGAGCCGAGCTTATCCTCCAGCGTGATCCGGGCAAAAAAGACCTTGAACCCCTCCTGCGTCAGCTGATGGTACAGGTCGTTCGCCAGCACGCTGTCCGGCGTGCGGCGGCCGTTCGCGTCCGTTTCCTTGTAGCAGATGAACACGTCGAACGGCTCCTCCTTGGCCGAGATCGCCAAGATCCCCTTCTGAATCTCGTTGATCGTCCCGGCCTCCTGCTCGTAGATCTCGCGCTGATGGCCGTCGGCGTGCCGCAGTGCGGCCTTGTAGTCCTCATCGTCGAAGATCGAGGTATACTGCGCGCGGTTGACCGTCGGGATCCGCCGGTGCGTGGCGGGATCCTCGACATATTCGATGCCGTATTTGCACAGCACCAGCGACCAGTACGCCTCGGCGTCGTCCTCGTCCTCGTTCAAGATCTGCTCATAGATCCCCATCGCCTTGTCGAACTCGTTATTGCGCCGGAAATGGTCGGCGCGGTCGTACAGCTGCGCCTTTTTGTCGCTGTCCAGCCGGGGCAGCGTCTGCTTCGTCCCGCAGCTGTCGCAGATGCCAACGCTATCCCCCGGCGCGAACTCGATCGTCCCGCCGCACATTTTG
>JAJXDX010000106.1:2649-6943 GCA_021640185.1 Oscillospiraceae bacterium
GTTCCCTCTCCGTCCTTTACTTCAGCAGTTTGCATTTCTTCGCCCGCGCATCGATCAGCAGCAGCAAAGCGTTCGCGGCCGCGTCGGCGCGCGCCGCATCCTCCGCCGCCACGGCGCTTTGCAGGTCGGCAAAGCCGCTTTGGATCTGCCCCTCGATCTCCGCCAGCGCCGCATCGGACATCGGATCGGAATACCGCACGGCCTCGGCGACCTTTTGGGCCGCCGCTTTCAGCTCGGCGGTCTTGGCGGCCGCCGTCAGCTGCTCCGCCTCCGCCGTGAGCGTGCGGATGAAGGCGGTCTTCGTCCGGATCCGGTCGTCCGTTTCGCTCACGGCATCCCCTGCCGCACCGGCCGCCACCAGCTTGAGCGCCATAAAGCCCAAAAACATCAGGCAAAAAACGATCCCCGCCCAAACCGGCAGATACGGCGTGGCCATGCAAAAGCCGCCGATCACCAGCGTAGTGAGCAGACCGCTCCAGCTGTGCGCGATCAGCGGCAAACGGTAGAACCGCTTTTGCGCGTTCTTCTCGCGCAGGGCGATATAAGCGCACACCAGCTGCCCGATGAACGCCAGCGTGATGCAGATGTACCCTGGCCAGAACGCCCCGGCAAATTTCGATATCCCGCCCGCCTCGTTCGGCGTGACGAAGCAAACGACGTTGAACACCGCCAGCGCGATCGCCCAGCATACCGCATAAAGCCCGAATTTTTTCATCGCTGTCCCCTCCTTACATGATCGACTTCAGCAGCTCCGCCTTCATGCGGCCGAATTCTTCTTCATCGATCATGCCGGCATCCTTCATCAGCATCAGCTTGTCGATCTTGGCCTTGAACGCCGCCATCCCGTCGGCCGCCGGCGCAGACTGCGGCGCGGGCGGCTGCACAGCCTGCGTCGGCGCTGCAGCGGGCTGCTGTGCGGCATCCATCGCGCCGGAAACGGCATTGCCGACCACACCGCCGACCACGCCGCCAACGCCGGCCATGGTGCCAAGCCCCACGCCCATATTGGTGAACTGACCGACCGCCTCGTTCTGCGCCACCTTCTCTGCTACATCAAAGCCACGCTCCTGCGCGTAGGTATAGCCCTCCTGCGCACGCTTGGTGGCTTGCGCCTGGGAGTCGATGACCACCTTCTGCGCCTCGGTCTGCGCATAGATCAGGTCGGTCTGCTGGCGCAGCTTCGCCTCCGCGATGTCAGCATATTGCCGAAAATGCAGCTCCTTGAACTTTTCGTACTGCCGCTCGCCGTCCGGCTTGACGATCGTGGTGACGAAAAAGCGTTCCAGTGCCACGCCGTATTCCGCAAAATCGGGGATCAGCAGCGCCCTCAGCTCGTCCGAGAAGGCCGAAAGCCCCTCGTCGATCTCAAAGATGTTGATGGCGTTTTTCCTGATCACCTGCGCGATGTAGCTTTTGACCCGCGTCATCAAAAACGCGCGGAAATAGCTGACGAGCCTTTGCTGCCCGATCCCGTTTTCCGTCCCCACCAGCTTGACCAGCAGCTTGCGGCCGTCCTCCGCCCGCAGGCTCATCTCGCCCGATGCGCCGATGGCGATCGGGAAGCCGTAGGTCGGCTCGATGTACTGCACCTTGCTGTCCGTGCCCCATTTGATCGCCATCTGCTCGGCCTTGTTGATGAAATAGACCTCGCAATGGAACGGCGTCCTGTCCCCGGTCGTCCGGTTGAGCAGCTTGCCGATCTTGGGGATGTTCTGCGTTTCCAGCGTATATCGGCCCGGCCCGAACAGATCGAGCGCCTGCCCGTTCATGAAGAATATCGCCTCTTGGCTCTCGTGAACGATCAGCTGCGTCAGGCTGTTGAAGTCCTCGCACGGGTGCTTCCAGACGAAGGTGCCGTTGTCCCCTTCGTATTTGATGATGTCGGCGATCTGCGCCATGGTCTTTCCTCCTTCGGATCGGCTTCTGCCTCGCTTCGTCATTTTTCGCCAAAACGGCAGAGCGTATCTAAGCGATCATATTATATCATATCCGTGCAGCAGACACTATGCACAAACCCAACAGCGTTACCCCCCCCCGTGCGATTTTTGGGTATTTTGTATACTTTGACGGATCTGCTCTCCTCTCTCGCCCCAAAGCGGCGCAAAAAAGCCCCGCGGCCGGACGAACGTCCGGCCGCGGGGCCTGTTGCTGCTTATTCGCTTTTCGGCATGATCACACCGGCGTCACCACGACGGTGGGGGTGTGCGTGCCGTTCGGATCCTCGCCCAGCTGACCGGCCGCACGCTTTTCGAAGAATTTCGTCGCGACCTGCCCGAACATGGCATAGGTCAGCACGTCCTCCTCCTGCGTGTACCACTGCTTCATCGCCTCGCGGGTCGCATCCAACTCGGGCGCGAGCAGATCGGCGGGGCGGCAGGTGATCGGCTCTTCGTCGCCGATGATCTTCTTCTGGAAGTCGGGGTCGATCGGCACGGCCGTACGGCCGTATTCGCCGCGTACCAGCCCGCGGAACTCCTTGGTCACCATCTTATAGCGCTCGCCGGACATGACGTTGAACACCGCCTGCGTGCCCACGATCTGGGACGACGGCGTGACCAGCGGCGGATAACCGCTGTCCTTGCGCACGCGCGGCACCTCTTCCAGCACGGCCTGCAGCTTATCCTCGGCGCCCATCTTCTTCAGCTGGCTGACGAGGTTAGACAGCATCCCGCCCGGCACCTGATAGATCAGCGCGTTGGTGTCGACCTCCAGCATCTTGGGGTCGAGCAGCCCGTTGGCCAGATATTTGTGGCGCAGGGTCTTGAAATAGGCGGAGATCTCGGTCAGCGCCTGCAGATCCAGCCCCGTGTCGTACGGCGTGTCCTTCAGCGCGGCCACCATCGATTCGGTCGCCGGATGGGACGTGCCCATGGCCAGCGGCGACAGCGCAGTATCGATCACGTCCGCGCCCGCCTCGATGCCCTTGAGCATGACCATGTCGGCGATGCCGGCGGTGAAGTGCGAGTGCAGCTGGATCGGCAGCTTGACGTTCTCCTTCAGCGCCTTCACCAGATCGTAGGTCGTCTGCGGCAGCAAAAGGCCCGCCATGTCCTTGATGCAGATGGAATCGGCGCCCGCCTCCTCCAGCTGCTTGGCATATCCGACGAAATACGCGATGTCGTGCACCGGGCTGGTGGTGTAGGAGATCGCCACCTGCACGTGCGCGCCTTTTTCCTTTTTGGCGGCATCGATGGAGGTCTGCAGGTTGCGGATGTCGTTGAGCGCATCGAAGATGCGGATCACGTCGATGCCGTTCGCGACCGATTTCTGCACGAAGTATTCGACCAGATCGTCGGCATAATGGCGGTAGCCCAGCATATTCTGCCCGCGGAACAGCATCTGCAGCGGCGTGTTGGGCATATGCTTCTTCAGCGTGCGCAGGCGCTCCCACGGATCCTCGTCCAAAAAGCGCAGGCAGGCGTCGAACGTCGCGCCGCCCCAGCACTCCAGCGAACGGTAGCCGATCTTGTCCAGCGCCTCCAGTGCGGGCAGCATCTCCTCGGTGGACATCCGCGTCGCGATCAGCGACTGATGGGCGTCACGCAGGATGGTTTCGGTGATCCCGATCTTTTTGGTCAAAACAGATCATTCCTTTCCTGTGGAAAACGGCGTCCGGATCAGTTCATGCTCAGCAGCACCTTGCCGGACTCCACGCTCTCGCCCTTCGTCACGTACACGGCGGACACCGTGCCGTCGGCGGCGGCCATGATCTCGTTCTCCATCTTCATGGCCTCGAACACCACCAGCACATCGCCCTTCTTCACGCTGTCGCCGGCCTTGACCTTCACGTCCACGATCGTGCCGGGCATCGGGCACAGCACATCGTTCGCGCCCGCAGCGGCGGGCGCAGCCGGAGCGGCGGCAGGCACAGCCGCCGGAGCAGCGGGAGCAGCAGCCGGAGCCGGAGCAGCAGCCGGAGCAGCAGCGGCGCCGACTTCTTCGACCTCGACCTCATAGGCGTTGCCGTTGACGGAAACATGGAACTTTTTCATCGTGATCTTTCCTTTCTGACGGATCGATGGCCGCATCGGCATCGTCCGGCGGCACCGTTCGGCGCGCGTTCGTGCGCCGTTCCGGCTGCCCGGAACGCCGCCGTCCGCACAGCGCCGACACGCTCCGCCGCGGCATATGCCCGCGGCCTTATCTCCAAATTACCCTGATTATATTATACGCTGAAACCGAAAAAAGTGCAAGCCCTTTTTTCGTCATCCGGAAAATTCTTCCGCCCCGCCGTCATCCCACTGCGGCATCCCCGGCAGCACCGGAGGGGTCAAGCCCTACGACGGAACTGGCG
>JAJXDX010000107.1 GCA_021640185.1 Oscillospiraceae bacterium
CGGGCGGATCCGTGCGCAGCCCGGTCATGATGGCATCCATCTCCGCCATGCCGCGCTCGCCCTCGAAGGCGACGTTGATCACGGCGTTGCGATAGAAGCCGTAGCGGGCATACAGCTGCTGCATCCGATCGAGCAGGGTCAGCCCCTGCGCGCGGTAGAACGCCGCCATCTCCACGATCAGCATGGAGGCGACGACGGCATCCTTATCGCGCACGTACGTGCCGGACAGGTAGCCGTAGCTTTCCTCGTAGCCCAGCACGAAGCGCTCCGCCTCGCCCTGCGCCTCCAGCAGCGCGATCTGCTCACCGATATATTTGAAGCCGGTCAGCACCTCGCGCACCTCGCAGCCGTGATCGGCGGCGATGGCGTCGGTCATCGCGGTGGTGACGATGGAGCGCACCGCCACCGGGCGCTCGGGCAGCGTGCCCGCCGCCGCGCGCTGCGTGAGGATATAGTCGAGCAGCAGGCAGCCGACCTCGTTGCCGGTCATCAGGGCATAGCCGCCCTTGCCGTCCGGCACGGCGATGCCCACGCGGTCGCAGTCCGGATCGGTGGCCAGCAGCAGATCCGGCTCCACCGTTTCCGCCAGCACCAGCGCGCGGTCGAACGCCTGCCGGATCTCCGGGTTCGGGTACGGCGCGGTGGGGAAATCGCCGTCCGGCAGCTCCTGCTCCGGGACGACGGTGACCTCCTTCGCGCCGATACGGCGCAGCATCTCGCGCACCGGGACGTTGCCCGCGCCGTTGAGCGGCGTGTAGATCAGCCGCAGGCCCGCCTTTTCGCATACGCCGGGCAGCACCTGACGCGACAGCACGCAGTCCATATAGCCGTCCAGCACGTCCTGCCCGACCATGCGGATCCGGCCGTCGGCCTTCGCCTCGTCGAACGGGGCGAGCCGCACGCCGGAGAAGATGTCCACCCCGCGGATCTGCCGGGTGACCTCGCCCGCATCGTGATCGGTCAGCTGGCAGCCGTCCGCGCCGTAGACCTTGTAGCCGTTGTATTTGGCCGGGTTGTGGCTGGCGGTGATCATCACGCCCGCCTGACAGCCGCAGCGGCGCACGGTGTAGGAGAGCACCGGCACCGGCTCCAGCTGCGGATACAGGTATACCGTGATACCGTTGCCCGCCAGCACGCGCGCCGTTTCGCGCGCGAACAAGGCGGATCTATGACGCGAATCGTAAGCGATGGCCGCAGAACGCGTGCCCTTGCACGACAGCATCCAAGCCGCCAATCCCTGCGTCGCGCGGCGGACGGTGTAGATATTCATGCGGTTCTCGCCCGCGCCGATCACGCCGCGCAGGCCGGCCGTGCCAAAGCTGAGTTCCTGATAAAAGCGGTCGCGGATCGCCTCGGGATCCGCGGCGACCGCGGACAGCTCCGCCGCGACGTCCGGATCCTCCACGGCATTTTCGCACCAAAGGGCGTACTGTTTTTCGATGTCGGTCATGCGGTATCTCTCCTTTTCTTATTCGGTATGCGGTTATTTTCGGCCGTCCGGCACGCCGGTCACGACGATGCCGAGCAACGGGACAGCCTGCTGCCGCAGTGCCCCGGCGCACGCGGCGGCACGCGACGCGCGCGTGCGGCAGCTGCGCACGGCCAGCACCGCGCCGTCCGCGGCGGACAGCGCCGCCGCGGCGCATGGACGCCCCATGTCCGGCGCGTCCAGGAACACCAGATCGTAGCCGCGCCCGATCTCGGCCAGCAGAGCGGGAAAGCGTGCGCCGCCGAGCAGCGGCGCCGGGTCGCCCGGCACCGTTCCGGCCGGCAGCAGATCCACACCGGGCACGACGTCACGCACGAGGCAGTCCTCGGCGCGGCAGAGCCCGGCGGCTGCGTCGGCCAGCCCCTGCCCGGGTGCGGTGCGGAAATTGCGGTGCTGCGCGGGGGCGTACAGGTCGGCATCCGCCACCAGCACCCGTTTGCCGGACTGGGCGGTCAGGATGGCCAGATTGCTGCACAGCGTCGCCCGGCCGCATCCGGCGGCGGGCGCCGTGAAGGCGACGACGTGCGCGCCCGTGCCGCCGACGGCAAGGGCCAGCTGCTGCTGCAGCCGGCGATAGTCCTCCACCAGCTGCCGCGCGCCGCGCGGCGCGTTCATTTGCGTGCTCATGCGTCCGCACCTCCGTCCGTATCCGCCGCGGGCACATAGCTCGTCAGCGTGCCGAGCAGCGGCAGCCCCAGCTGCCGCACGCTCTCGCCGTCACGGATGCGGCGCAGCCGCGCCCGGATCGGCAGCACCACGGCCAACAGCACCGCTGCGGTCGCCAGCCCCAGCAGCGCCGCCTGCCACAGCGGCGCGGGCACGCGTTCGCCCGTGCCGGGATCGCCCATCGCGGTGATCTGGCTGCCGCGCAACAGCGTGCGCAGCTGCGCCGACGCGACGGAGGCGTAGGCCGCGCACATCGTGCGCGAGAGCGTCGCCTCGTCCGCCGTGACCTCGATCCGGATCAGCCCCGTCCCGTCGACGGCGCTTGCCCGCGCCATGCGGCGCACGGCGGATTTGGTCAGCGTGCGGCCGCTGTTTTGCATCTCGGACGCCACGGCGTCCACCACCCGGTCGGTATCGAGCAGGGCCAGACACTCGCGCGACAGCTCGCGCGGGGACACCGCCGCCGTGGGCGAGCTGCCGGACCCGGCGAACGGGCTGACATAGATCTGCGTCGTGCTGCGGTAGCGCTCGCCGATAAGCAGCTGCGCCCCGACGGCGAACAGCACCGCGCCCGCCGCCAAGGTCAGCGCGATCTGACGCAGGGTGCGGCGCGTCGGGCGCAAGGGTCGTTTTCCGGTCATGGGCAGTTCCCCTCTTTTTTCGTCTTTGGACGGCGGATGCCGCCGATCATTACACCCTATATTATAGATCCTTCCCGCACGGGTGTCAACCCTGCCGTTTGCGCGGCGGACAGGAAAAAGGGCGCATCGCCCGCCATGATCCGACGGCAAAAAAGGCCGCAGAAAAAGCCGAAAACCGACTTTTTCTGCGGCCGGAGGTCAGGAAGCGGTCACCATCATGCTTTGCGCGATACGGATCAGCGTCAGGCTGTCGAGCGTGCCGGGCAGGATGTCCATCGCGCCGATCGCCCGCTGGGTGGGCGCATAGGTCAGCAGCACCGAGTAATACTGCACCGGGCGTTCTTCCTTGCTCATGTCCTCGAAGAAGGACAGCGACAGGGCGTTGTGCCCGCTCCGGCGCCGTCCCTTGACGGGCAGATAGCAGTCGGTATCGAGCACGCCGAGGTGGGCGGACAGCCGGAACCCGGCATAGGCGAACTGCGGATCGTCGTACGTCGCGCAGTACCCGCTATCTGCATAGCTGCCCGCATAGAGCGTGCCGACGCACGCGCCCTTGGCATCGTACAGATATTTCGTCGGGCTCCACGGGATCGACGTCGAAACATCGCCCTCGTCCCGGATCGACCAGCCCTGCGGCAGATACACCTCCAGATCCGTGCTGGACAGCCGATCGGTGGACCTCATCCGCGTCCGGTACAGCGTCAGCTGCGGCGCGGCACCGGTCCAGACCTCCTGCTCCTTTTCGGCGAACCACCGTTTGGACGTCCAGTCGCCCAGCCAGTCCCGCGTCGGATCGGCCGGCCCGTCATCGGCATAGCCGGACGGATCGACCGCCACCATGCTCTGCGCCAGACGGATCTGCTCGGTCAGCGTCAGCGCATCCGGCAGCAGCTCGACCGCGCCGTACTGCATCAGCACGGGATCGAAGGTCAGCAGCGCGACGTTCGTGCGGCCGTCGGCCGCCACGGGCGCGATCGCGTTGTGGCCGCGCCCCGTGTCGCTGTGCCGTCCTTTCATGGGCAGGTAGTCGTCCGCGTCGAGCAGGCCGCTCTTTTCCGTCCCCCGCAGCGCCGCATACGCCGCCGTTTGATCTTTTTTCCCGTCGACGGCCGTGTATGTCCCGGCCGCGACCCGGCCGACGCAGTCCCCCTTGTCATTGATCAGATACCGGCCGCCCTCGGCGTTTATCCCGCCGGAAAAGCTGCCCTTGCCCCGGATCGTCCAGCCCTTGGGCAGATACAGCTCCAGCGTGACCGTTTTTGTCCCGGCGGAGAACTTGGCCTGCGTGCGGTACATCGTCGCCCCCGAAAGGTAGGGCGACCATTCGTCCTCCGTATCCTTGCGGAAGGGGTTCTCGCCCAAGCCGGAGAACAGCTTGCTGCTGTTGAGAATGATCGGGGCCTGCGTCGTCGGTGCCTCCGTCGTGACGGGCGCTTTGTCCCCGTGCCCTTTGGGCGAGATCACCTGCCCGTTCGACGGGCCGATGCCCTGCCCAAAGACCAGCTCCGGTGCCGCGGCAGTCGTGGTCGTGGACGCATCGCCGCTTGGCACCGGCTCCCCGCCGGCACAGCCGGCGGCAAGCAGCAGGGCGGCCATGGCGGCGGACAAAATGCTGACGGGCACGTGGTTTTTCATCGGGCATCCCCCTCGTTTTTCTTTCCGCAGCCAAGGATAGCACGATCGTTTCGCGCCTGTCAACGAAGGTTACAAGATCGTCATAAAGGTTACAACATTGTAACCTTTGAAACGCTTGCAACCGGCCCCGCACGGTGATATACTGGGTTTGTCGAAAATCGGTTTTTGAGGTGATCCATGATGAGGGCGCTGCATTCGCGGCGGCGGGAAGTCGCCGTTCCGGCGTGGGCCTTTTTGCTGTTCTCCGTCACGCTGGACGAGTGGCTGCTGCATTTTTTTACGCTGACGGAGTTTTCGGTCATGCGGTTTTTCTGCCTGACGCTGTTCTCGCTGTCGTTCGCGGCGGGGCTGGGGTTTATCGTGTCGTTCATCCCGCGCGACCGCGCGCGGCGCATCACGGCGGCGGTGCTGTCCGGCGTGTTCGCCATATGCTGCTTGGGCGAATTTTTTATCCGCGATGCCTTCCGGCAGTTCATGACCCCCGCCTCGATCATTGCAGGCGCCGGCGGCGTGGCCGGCGAATATTCCGGCATGGCCTTTGAGGTGATCGGGCGCGGCTGGTGGCGTTTTTTGCTTTATTTTGCGCCGATCATTGCGTATCTGCTGCTTGACCGGCGGCGCGGGCGCACCGCCGTCCGGGCCGCCCGACAGGCGGCGATCGCGATCGTCTGCGCGGTCACGTTTTTGCTAGGCCACGTGCTGACGCTCACCGTTTCGCCGGACAAGAACCGCTACGCTGCGGAATACAGCTTTGACGGTGCGGTGCACGCCTTCGGGCTGTCCGCCGCCGTGCGGCTGGAGATGCAGCATCTGCTGTTCCCCGCGCGCGGGGCGCTGAGCCCGGCGGGCTCGGCCGACGTCGGCGTATCGCAGCCGGAGGACAGCGGCACGGACAGTTCCGACGCGGCGGACGTGCCGCCAAAGGACAACACGCTGCCCATCGACTACGCCGCGCTGGCCGCGGCGGCGGACGACGAGGAGCTGGCGCAGATCTACCGCTATGTCGCGCGGCAGACGCCGTCGACCCAAAACGCCTACACCGGGCTTTTTAAGGGCAAGAACCTGATCCTGATCACGGCGGAGGCCTTCTCCGCCGAGGCGATCGATCCGCAGCGCACGCCTACGCTGTACCGGCTGGCGAACAAGGGCATCCGCTTTACCGACTATTATCAGCCCGCGTGGGGCGGCAGCACCTCCACCGGCGAATATGCGAACCTGATGGGGCTCGTCCCCACTGCGGGCGTATCCAGCATGAAACGGACCGTCGGCCACGATCTGCGGCACACGATCGGCAACGGGCTGCTGCGGCTGGGCTACCACGCCACAGCGTATCACGACCACACCTATTCGTATTACGACCGGGACAAGACGCACAAAAACTTCGGCTATACCGAATACATCGGCATCGGCAACGGCATGGAGGCGGGCGTGCGGAAAACGTGGCCGGAGAGCGACCGGGAGATGATGCGCTTCACCGCGCCGCAATATATCGGCAAGCAGCCCTTCTCGGTCTATTACATGACGGTCAGCGGGCATTGCAACTACACCCGCACGGGCAACTATATCGTCGACAAAAACTTCGACCTTTTGCCGGACGACGGCCGCGGCGAGCTGGTCCACGGCTATCTGGCCGGTCAGCTGGAGCTGGAATACGGGATGCAGGAGCTGGTGCGCTCGCTGGAGGAGGCGGGCATCGCAGACGATACCGTCATCGTGCTTTCGACCGATCACTATCCCTACGGGCTGGACAAGGAGCAGACGAACGGCAAAAACGGCCTGACGGAGCTGTACGGCTACGCGCCGGACACCGTGGCCCGGCGCGACCACTCGGCGCTGATCGTGTGGAGCGGCTGTTTGGAGGACAAAAACATCGTCGTGGACACGCCGACCTACAGTCTGGACATCCTGCCGACGCTGTGTGACCTGTTCGGGATCGACTATGACTCGCGCCTGCTGGTGGGGCGCGACGTGTTCTCCGATACCGCACCGCTGGTGCTGTGGAACGACTATTCGTGGATGACCGACCTCGGGTTTTACGACGCCGCCAAAAACCGCTTTACACCGAACGATGGCGTGACCGTCCCGGACGGCTACGTGTCCAAGATCTCCGCCGCCGTGCGCGACAAGATCCGCTATTCCGGCTACGTGCTGGAGCACGACTTCTTCGCCGGTCTGCCAAAGGAGAACTGAAACGAAAACGGCCGCCCGCATTTCGCGGGCGGCCGTTTTTTGTTATCCTTCTTATTCGGGGATCCACACGTCGCCGTCGATCAGCTGCACGTGATCGAGCGCATACGCGCCGGTAACGGTGTGACCGTTTTTGTCCTCCACCGTGCCGGTATACGCGATCTGCACCGTGTCGCCCACCGCGACGTATCCGCCCGCCGCATAGCGGGCGATGCGCGGATCGATCAGCCGGATCCGGTAGGTGATGCCGTCCGCGGGATCTTTGCACAGCACGGCATCGTCCAGCAGGATCTCCTGCGCCGTGACGGCCGTGAC
>JAJXDX010000468.1 GCA_021640185.1 Oscillospiraceae bacterium
CGCCCGGCGGCCGTTTTCGTTCTTTTTTCGCTCAGCAGAACGCGCCGTCCCCGGTCAGCGTGCGCCGCAGCGCATCGGTATCCAGCCCGCGCGCGGCGGTATCGGTACCGCACAGCATGGCGGCCGCCGTCCCGGCGGCCTGTCCCGTCGCACAGCAGATCGGCATGATGCGGATAGACGCCTGCGCCTCGTGGTCGCACGACAGGCACCGCCCCGCCACCAGCAGCCGGTCGACGTCCGCCGCCACCAAGCTGCGATACGGCACGGTGTAGTATTCCCCGGCCGGGAAATAATAGTGCGACGTGCCGCTGCCGGTCGGGTTATGGATATCGATGTCGTAATTGCCGGCCGCGACGGCATCGGGGAACTTCGTCAGCGCCACCAGTTCTTCTCCGGTCAGCCGGTGCTCGCCGACGACCATGCGGCTCTCCCGCACGCCGATCGACGCGGCACAGGATACGATGTAGGCCTCGGAAAACAGCGGGAGATCCTCCTGCAAAAAGGCGAACAGCTCGCGCATCTGCCGCCGCCCCTCCATCTCCGCGCGGCTGAGCGCGAACGGGTCGGTGGGGTCTGCGCGCAGGATGCGCGTGGAATTGAAGTGGATCAGCCCCTTGTGCGGGGTCGGGAACACCAGCAGATCCTCGCGCGGGTTTTTGATCTTCCCCTCGGCCTGCCGCTGCTTATACAGCGCCTGCATCGCGGGCAACTCGCGGGAGAAAGCGGCATAGTCCACGCCGCCCACACGGAAGCACAGCGTCATCGGCTGGCACAGCCCGTCCTCCTCGCGCCCGACGTGGAAACGGCAGCCGGCCAGCGCGGCCAGCGCGCCGTCCCCCGTGGCATCGACGAACACGTCGGCCGAAAACGTCATCATCTGCCCGCACGCATAGGCGCGTACCGCGGTCAGCCGCCCGTCGTCGATCACGGCCTCGGTCACCGTCGTGTGGAACAGCACCTGCACGCCCGCCTCGGTCACCAGATCGTCCAGCACCGTTTTCAGCCGCTCGCTGTCGAACAGCAGCGGATCGAAAAACGCGTCCGCCCCCTCCACGCGCAGCGCCGCGGAGATCTCGCTGAAGATGCCGCGCAC
>JAJXDX010000108.1 GCA_021640185.1 Oscillospiraceae bacterium
GCTGACGCTGAATCTGCGCTGTGACGACAGCTTTGTCGAGGACGAGGGCTGGCACCGGGCGGCGGAACGAGACGAAAATTTCATGCGCACCCGCAGCGGACAGAAGATCCTGTTTCTTGAACTGGGCGTCGGCTACAAGACGCCTATCATCATCAAATATCCCTTTTGGCAGATGACGGCCAAAAACCCGAACGCCGTCTATGCCTGCATCAACCGCGGGCAGGCGGCCTGCCCGCCGCAGATCGCCCGGCAGGCGATCTGCATCGACGGGGACATCGGAGAGATCCTGCGCAGACTTTCGGAACAAAAATGACAGCGCAAAAGCGGCCCCCGGCGAATATATCGCCGGGGGCCGCTTCGTCTGCGTCGGGGCGGCCGGATCGGCCGCCTTTCGTTCGGCGGGGACAGAGATCGGCCATCTTTTGAAAAAAACTATTGACAGATCCGATACTTCGTGATACGATGTATTACGCAAAGGGAGGTATCACATGGACGGACAGTTGAAACGAGGACTTTTGGACGTCTGCGTTTTGGCGGCGATCAAAAGCAAAGATTCCTACGGCTATCAGATCATCAAAGACATGAAGCCGTATCTCGAGCTTTCCGAATCGACCCTGTATACCATTTTGAAACGGCTGGAAACGGCGGAGATGCTGACGGTGCGCACGGCGGAGCACGGCGGGCGGCTGCGGAAATACTACCACATCACCGGGGCCGGGCTTCAGCGCATCGAGGAGTTCAAGGGCGAATGGAAAGAGATCGTGGAGATCTACCGATTTGTGACGAAAGGGGACGAGGAAGATGGATAAACAGGCATTCCTTACCGCGCTGCGCAGCGGCTTATCCGGGCTGCCGCAGGACGATATCGAGGAGCGGCTGACCTTTTACGGCGAGATGATCGACGACCGGATGGAGGAGGGGCTTTCCGAGGAAGAGGCGGTCGCGGCCATCGGCGAGGTGAGCGAGATCGCTCGGCAGGCGGTGGCCGACACCCCGCTGGCCAAGATCGCCAAGGAGCGGATCCGCCCCAAAAGGCGGCTGAAAACGTGGGAGATCGTGCTGCTGGCGCTGGGCTCGCCGATCTGGCTGTCGCTGGCCATCGCGGCGGCCGCCATACTGTTTGCCGTTATCGTTTCGCTGTGGTCGGTCATCCTCTCGCTGTGGGCGGTCTTTGCCTCGCTGGCCGTCAGCGCCGTGGCCGCCGTGCCGACGGGCGCGTTCTTCGCGGTGGGCGGCCACGGCGCGGCGGGGCTCGCGATGCTCTCCGCCGGGCTGGTCTGCGCCGGGCTGACGATTCTGCTGTTCTTCGGCTGCATGGGCGCGATGAAGGGCATCCTGCGGCTGACGAAGAAGATCACGCTGTGGACGAAGGACCGCTTTATCAAAAAGGAGGATGTGCAATGAAAAAGGCAACGAAGGCATGGCTCATCGCGGCGGCGGCTCTGATCGTGACCGGATGCGCCCTTTTTGCGGGCGTGATGACGACGATCGGGTGGAACTTCACCAAGCTGTCCACGGTCAAATACGAAACGAACGTGCACGAGGTCGACCGGCCGTTCTCCGCCATCGCCGTGACGACCGACACCGCGGACGTCGCGTTCGTCCTGTCGGACGACGGGCGCTGCCGCGTGGAGTGCCGCGAGGAAGAAAACGCCCGCCACACGGTGACCGTGGAGAACGATACGCTGACCGTCAGGCGCGAAGACCAACGGCCGTGGTACGATCACGTCGGGATCTCCCTCGGCGCGACGAAGGTCACGGTCTATCTGCCAAAAACGGCATACAGCGCACTGTCCGTCTTCGAGAACACCGGGAACGTGGACGTCCCGCAGGGGCTGACGTTCGTCGATGCCGAGATCTCCGTCACCACGGGCGATGTCCGCTTTTTTGCCGCCGCGCAGGGAACGGCCAAGATCAAAACGAGCACGGGGGACATCCGGGTGGAGAACATCTCCGCCGGGTCGCTCGATCTTTCCGTGACCACGGGCAAGGTGACGCTCTCCGGCGCGGCCTGCACGGGCGACGTGACCGTGGGCGTATCGACCGGCAAGGCGGCGCTGACCGCCGTTTCCTGCCGCGACCTGACCTCGACCGGCGCGACGGGCAGTCTGTCGCTTGACCGGGTGACGGCCACCGGCCGTTTTTCGATCAAGCGGAGCACGGGTAGCGTGAAAATGAACGGCTGCGACGCCGCCGAGATCTCGGTCAAGACCGGCACCGGCGACGTGACCGGCACGCTGCTGACCGACAAGGTGTTCATCACCGCCACCGGCACCGGGCGCGTCGACGTCCCGCAAACGACGACCGGCGGCCGGTGCGAGATCGTGACCGGCACGGGCGATATCCGGATACAGATCGGGTAAAGATCCGGCCGAACACGACGACAAGGCAGCAGGCCGAAACGGCCTGCTGCCTTGTTTTTTGCGATAAGTGTGACGGTCGCTCTTATTTCAGCGCATCGTCAATTCGATCTTTGCGCCGTCCCCGATAAAGCCTTTCGCCTTAGCGGCGGAGATGAACTCTTCGATCACGGTAAGGTGATCGACGTTTTGGGTGTGCAGATCGGCGAGCGGACCTTTCGCGTCCTCGTTGGTCGCTTCGACTGCCAACACGGTGCCGTTCGCATCGATGTATACGCGGATATGCGGGTCGATCGAAGCGCTGAGCACGAAAGCGTAGTTTTCCGGCTTGACGAACGCATCCCCGGCCGGAACGGATCCGACGGAAGAGCTGCTGCCCGCCGGATCTTGGCTGTTCCCGCACGAGGTGAAGGACAGCAGAAGAACGAAGGTGAGCAGAAACAGCAGGATCTTGGTCGATGCTTTTTTGACAGTCGTCATAGGAATGCTCCTTTTTCGTTTTTACCATCGGCAGCGGCATATGCCGCAGAGCGCTCCAGTCGCATCCGTCAAGGCGAATAGTCGTGCATCCGCAAGCCGTCGCCGTTTTGGTCACAGATGCCGTAAACGATATTATAGCATAAGATGAACGATTTGTAGAGTACGCAAAAGAAAAAGCACGGCCCTCGCCGAAGGGCGAAGGCCGTGCGCTGATGTGTGCGAGCGGGCGGTCAGTGCGTTTCGTCAAGCGTGCACAGCCGCAGATCCCGCACCGCGGCATCCGTGCAAAGCAGACGCAGCGCCGTGGCACGGAAGAACGGCCGGTTCGTGACGAACGTGCGGCCGCCGCCGATCTCGGCATCCAAGACCAAGCCGTCCGTTTTCGGCTCGTGATGCAGGATGATCCGCACGGTATAGCGGCCGGTCAGTTCCCTGACCTTGGCGATGGCGAAATCGCGCGCGTGGATATGGATGTCCTTGCTCGGCAGATGCGCCCGATCGGTGCACTCCGGCGTCATTTCGGGGATATATTCATACATTGCCTTGAGCTCCGGCAAAAAGCCGTGCTCATCCCCGTCGCTGCCGGTGCGTGCCTGCACCTTTTGCCGCGCCGTGTCGAACGACAGCACGAACGGCGTCCCATTGCCCGAAACGGCCAAGCCGACGCGCCCGGCCGCCTGCGGATCCACCGTAAATTCCAGATAATACGAGGTGCGCCCGTCAAGCGTGAAGCACTCGCCGTCCTTTGCCGCAGCGCGCCGGGCAAGGCAGGGCAGCGCATCGGGATCCGGCGTCAGCTCCGGCAGCCAACGGATGCCGAGGCGGCCGCCCTCGTGCTGGCACAGTTCCCGGTGCAGGACGAGGGATCCCCAGCCCATGCCGCCGACCCATCCGGCAAGCAGATAGCGTCCGTCACAGTTCGTGACCATCGGCACGCACAGGCCGTCATAGATGTCCTCGCCGACGGCGGCAAGATCGGTGAAGCGGGCGCCGCCGAGATCGCTCTGCCAAAAGCCGAGGAAGCCCATCAGCAGATAGGTGTATTCGTTCCACGAGAAAATGGACGGGCATTCGGTGCTGTTGCGCACGGGCGAGCTGTTGTTCTCGATAGGCATATCGGTATCGGCCTGCACCCACGGGCCGTCCACCGTCGGGGCGCGCCACACGCCGGATGCGCCGTAGCCGGCATACATGACCAGCCCGCCGTTTTCGTCGGCGTAGACGCTCGGGTTCTCCGCACAGTGGATCTGCTTTTCTCCGGACACGAACCGGATGCCGTCCTCGGACACGAGGTAGTTCGCACCGCTCGGATACAGGCCGTGTTCGGCCAGCTCGGCGTAGGACACGGCCTCGAAGCAGCCGGTGCGGGAAAAGTTTTCCCGCAGCAGCACCGATCCGGTCTTGTCCGCAGGGACGACGCGGCTGCTGTGCAGGCCGTGGATGTAATAATACCGGCCGTCAAAAAACAGCATCGTGCCCGTGCCGAACGATGCCCACTGGGTATCGATCGGACGCAGCTCGCCGTGATCGACCCAATGGACGAAGTCGCGCGTCGTCACATGACAGACCGAGTGCGCACCGCCGCCGAAACGGTCGGTGTGGTGGTGCCGGTCGAAAAAGAACAAAAAGTGGTAGGTGCCGTCGTGGTAGAAGTTCGTGACGTCTCCGGCCCAGGTGTTGTAGCCGCGCGGGGAATAATAGGCCATGCTGCGCGCCACGGTCTCGGCCGCCGCCTCGCTCGCCAGACGGTCGACGGCACGGCAGACGCCGATATCGACCGCGTCGGAAACGAAAACATCCCCGGCCGCCGGCACGAGCACACCGACCGGGTGCTCGAGATCGGCGATCTCGCCGCCGACGATCCACGCCAGCCGCGCACCGTCGAAGAGCAAAAACAGTTCCTCCGTCGGCGAAAAGGCCAAAAGCGGAAGACCGAGCGTCATTTGCCGGCTGTCGGCCGCGTCCGCGGACGCGTGCAGCCGGAGAGCGACCTCGATGTACGGCGAGCGGCCGTCCTCATCGGTGAAGAGGTAAAAGCCCTCGCCCTTTTCGTGGGCATCCATGTGGGACAGCTCCGCAGGGAAGCGGTGGACGCCGGTATAGATCCGCAGCATCCCGGGGATATCGAGCAGCGTCTGTTCCCCGGCCGGCAGCGGCCCGTCCCGGCGGATCCGCAAAACGAAGCCGTCTTTCATCTGTTCCGGCCGCCATTCCCCCGAAAACGGGAGCCGCTCCGGATGATAGAGCCGATAGTGTTGTGTTACGGTCTGCTGCATCGTCATTCCCTTTCTGCCGCATCGGCGCGCAGGTATCTTTCCATGGCAGGCAGCAGCATGTGGCTGCTGTCATAGCCGTATTCCCAAGCCATCATCCCGGCCGCTCCCGCCTGCCGCACCAGACGGCATTTTTCCCGCAGCGACTGCGGATCGTCATAGCTGATGAACGTTCCCCCGTCGAACAGATACGGTGCTTTGGCCGCGTCGTCCCAATAGCGGATGAAGCCGTTTTTGCCGATGTAGCTGCGCAGCAGCTCGTCATAGCCGGGGCCGTAATCGCTCGGCCCGTCCGTTTCGACGAACAGGCCGCCCGGATACCCGCCGTCCGCCGACGGACGGACATCCCGCCAAAGACGGGAGTAGAATGCCGCGCCGAGCAGGATCTTTTCTGCCGGGATACCGTGTGCGGTAAAGATCTCGAGGTTCGCCTGCACGCTGGCCTCGGCCATGGCGGGGACGGGCGCGCTGCGGGCGGCGGTGTGGTGGCAGGTCAGGTGCCCGCCGCCCGCCATGTCGTAGGTCATCAGGCAGACATAGTCGAGCACGGGAGCGATCGCCGCAAGGTCGATCGTTTTGAAGCACCATTCGCCGCTCGGCGCGGCGATGCTCAGCAGATAGCGACGGCCGCCGGCGACGCGGTCGAGCTCCTCGCGCAGCAGGCAGAGCAGCTCGGCGTGCCACGCCCGCTCCTCCCTGACGCCGTTCACGGTGGGGAATTCCCAGTCGATGTCCACGCCGTCGAAGCCGCGCTCGTGCACGGTCTGCGCGATCTTGCGCGCGAGGGCGCGGCGCATCGCCGGCGTCTGCGTCGAGGTGGAGAAGCCGCTCTTCCCTCCGCCGCCAAGGCTGAGCATAAGCCGAAGCGCGGGGTTCGTCCGACGTAAAAGCGGCAGCAGGGCAAGATCCTCCTCGTGGGCAAAGGACAGGCGGCCGCCGTCGACGTCGCCGAAAGCGTAAAACAGGATATCGAGCCGCAGCAGATCCTGTACGGTCATGATGCCGAGGCCCTGATGGGTACAGTAGGTGGATAGGATGGGGCGGTGTTCCATTTCGTTTCCTTTCCGGATCATTTGATCGCCGTGAAGCGGTCGGCCGTTTCCTTTACGGCGCGGAACAGCGACCGCTCGTCGCTGTAAGCGATGTCGCACCCGAAATGCCAAGAGAACGCGCCGGCCAGACCGTTCTCGATCGCAAGGATCGTTTTGTCCCGGTTAAGATCCCGGCCGCCGTAATACAGATCCTCGATCTGGTTCGTGTACGTTTTGATGCCGGTGCGATAGCGCTGGACATAGGTGTGGTACGGGTGGCCGGAGTAGCTGGCATCGGGCTGCGTGACGCTCATGGCATAAAACGCCAGCCCGAGCACGAGCTGCGCCGGCGCGAAGCCGAGGTCGGTGAAATACTCGATCGAGGTGCGGGTGATCTTGAACGCGTGGCGGCGTTTTTTTCGGTCGTTGAGCGTGTACGACATGATGTTGACCCGGTCGATGCTGCGGATCGCCGCTTTGCTCAGGCGCACGCCCCATGGGCTGAGCGCGACAGAGAGCAGCTTGCCCTCTTTTTTGAGCGCGGCGCCCAGCTCCTCGAGGAACACGGCGTAGTTGTCCCAGCAGGCGGCATCGGCGGGATATTCGTAGTCGATATCGATGCCGACGAAGTTATAGCGCTTCGTCATGTCGACGCAGGTATCGATCAGACGCTTGCGGTCGGTCGGATCGACGAACAGTTTGCTGCGATCCGTGCCGGGCGCATAATTGCCGATGCACAGCCAAAGATCGATCTGGCGGCTGCCGATCGCCTCGCAGATCT
>JAJXDX010000469.1 GCA_021640185.1 Oscillospiraceae bacterium
GCGCAGTGCTGGTCGGCGAGCGGCAGGCGCCGCCGCTGCGCGAGGGGCTGCTGGCCGGGGGCTTCCCGGAGGAGCGCCTGTATGTGGCACACGATCTTGCCGATGCGCTGGCCTACGTGCGGGCGCTGCCCGCGGCCGAGCGCATCGTGCTGCTGGAGAACGATCTGCCGGACAACTTTTAAGCTTTCCGGCATACAAGGAGGATGGAGCGAATGACGCAAAGCAAAACAAGGGTGGCCGTGTTCTTCGGCGGACACAGCGTGGAGCACGAGGTGTCGATCATCTCCGGTCTGCAGGCGCTCAACGCGCTGGATAAAGAGAAATACGACGCCTTCCCGGTGTATATCGCCAAAAATAACGCCTGGTACGTCGGCGAGGGGCTGTGCAAGGTCGACAGCTACCGCGACATGAACACCTGTCTGGCCGCGGCGGAACAGGTGCTGCCTGTGCCGGGCGACGGCACGGTGCAGCTGATGCGGCGGCAGCCGAAGCATTTCGGCAGCAACGTCGTCGCCGAATTTGATGTGGCCGTCCCGGTCGTGCACGGCACGAACGTGGAGGACGGCACGCTGATGGGGATGCTGGAGATGCTCAACGTCCCCTATGCCGCCTGTGACGTGACCTCGTCCGCCCTCGGCATGGACAAATGGGCCATGAAGGCCGTCCTGCGCGAGGCGGGCATCCCGGTGCTGGATGCGCTGTGCTTCTCCGCGCACGACTATGTGCGCGACAGCGACGGCGTGGCCGCCGCCGTCGAGGAGCGCCTACCCTACCCCGTGATCGTCAAGCCGGTCGATCTCGGCTCGTCGATCGGTATCTCCAAGGCGAACGAACGGGACGAACTGCTCTCCGCCTTCGATCTGGCGGTCGAGTTCGCGCCGCGCGTGCTCGTCGAGCACGCGGTGACCGACCTACGCGAGATCAACTGCGCCGTGCTGGGCGACGCGGACGACGCACGCGCCAGCGCGTGCGAGGAGCCGCTCAACGCCACCGACATCCTTTCATTCGGCGATAAGTACCTCGGCGGGAGCAAAGGCGGCAGCAAGGGCATGGCCGATCTCAAGCGCCGCTGCCCGGCACAG
>JAJXDX010000470.1 GCA_021640185.1 Oscillospiraceae bacterium
ACGTTGCCGCCCTCCTGCGTGATCATTTGCAGACGCTGCATCTCGCTGACGCCGTCCTGCGGATAAAACGCCAAGATCTGCGTGTCCGGCGCATCGCGGAAGCCCTCGAGCGCCGCCTTGCCGGTGTCGCCGGAGGTCGCGACCAAGATCACGATCTGCTGCCCCGGCGCGGTCTTTTGCACGGATACGCGCATCAGGTGCGGCAGGATCTGCAGCGCCATGTCCTTAAAGGCGCAGGTCGGGCCGTGCCAAAGCTCCAGCATATACCGCCCGTCGGCAAGCGGGCGCAGCGGCGCGACCACCGGGGTATCGAAGCGCGCGCCGTATGCGGCGGCCGCGCAGTCGGCGACCTCCGCCCCGGTAAAGCCGAGCGCGCCGCCGCACAAAAAGCGGCGCAGCACCGCCTCGGCCCGTGCGGCGTAGCCCTGCGGGATCAGCGCGGTCAGTTCTTCGTGCGTGAAGGCCGGTACGCTGCACGGCACATACAGGCCGCCCTCCGGCGATATGCCGCGGGCGATGGCCTCGGCAGCGCTGACGCGCACGGACGCGTCGCGTGTGCTGGTGTAAAGGATCTGGTCGGACATCGGGATACCTCTTTTCTTTTCTCGGGTATTTTTATCTTTTATCTTTTATCTTTCACCGCCGGTCAGCCGGCGTGATAACGGGCAAAAAACGCCTGCGCGTTGGCGAAGAACACGCGGTCGAGCACATCGGCCGAAAAGCCCTGCCCCCGCAGACGGTCGAACAGTTCCTCCATGGCATCGATACCGGAAAAGCCCTCCGGCAGCGCGATGCCGTCAAGATCCGTACCAAGGCAGAGCGTCCCTTCGCCGTCCAGCTGCAAAAAGTGCCGCAGATGCTCGGCAAAGCGGGAAAGTCCTTCTCCGCCCAAATGGCCGGGATACAGATCCAGCCCCACCGCGCCGCCCGCGTCGCGCACGGCGCAGAACTGCCGGTCGGTCAAACAGCGCGGATGCGGATGCACGGCGGCCGACGCCGTGTGGCTGACGAGGAACGGACGGCGGGCGAGCCGCGTCAGCTCCCAAAAGCCGACCTCGTTCAAATGCGCGGTGTCGACGAT
>JAJXDX010000109.1:0-3001 GCA_021640185.1 Oscillospiraceae bacterium
CACGGCGGTGCAGGGCATGGAAAGCGTCGTTTCGTGGAGCGTCGGCAGCGATCCGAACCGCCACGTGATCATCGGGCCTTCGGACGATAACCCCAACAAGGACCGCGCCGAGCGCAGCCGTGGCGGCCGCGGAGGCCGCGGAGGCAAAGGCGACCGCTCCGGTGACCGCTCCGGTCAGCGCAGCGGCGGCGACCGCAGCTTCGGCGAGCGCCGCAGAGGCAACGGCGGTGGCAGCCGCTCGGGCCGCGGAGGCAGAGACGACCGCCGTGACGATTATCAGATCACGGCGCCGGAGCGTCCGGTGCGGCAGTTCATCTCCCGCACCGAGCATCTGTCGATGGCGGAGGACGTCACGCCGCCCTCCCGCACCGAGTCCGAGAAAGAGGACAACGCGACCCTCTACGGCCGCATCGACCTGTAATACCGATCCCCGCCGCCCGATCTCGGGCGGCGGGGATCTTTTTTGTGTTCATTCCCGTTCATTCGGTTTCCCCGCGCTTGCGCTCGGGCGGGAACTGTGGTATGATATACCGTGATGGGGGAATGGATATGGAGCTTCAGCATATGCGCTACGCGCTGATGGTGGCGGAGACCGGCTCGGTCAACGGGGCGGCGCAGCGCTATTTTTTGGATGCGCCCAGCATCAGCCGCGCCGTCAAGGCACTGGAACGCGACCTGGGCACGCAGATCTTCGCGCGGTCGCCTAAGGGAATGGTGCTGACGCCGGACGGCGAGCTGTTCGTGCAGAACGCGCGCGGCGTGCTGCGGCAGGTGGACGCACTGGAGGGCCTGTTCGCCGAGCGGGCGGAGCACCGCGTGCGCAAGCAGCGCTTTTCCGTATCCGTCCCGCGCGCCAGCTATATCGCGGACGCGTTCGTCCGCTTCGTGCGGCAGCTGCCGCACGACGGCGGACTGGAGCTGTATTATAAAGAAACGAATGCCCGCCGCACGATCCGCAACCTGCTGGAGGAGGATTACACGCTGGGCATCCTGCGCTTTGCCAAGGGGTACGAAAAATATTTCCGCCTGATGCTGGAGGAAAAGCAGCTGACCGGCGAGCCGGTGGGCGAATTTTCGTATGTTCTGCTGGTGAGCAGGGACAGCGACTTGGCCGACGGCACGCCCGTGACGAGCGAGCGCCTCTCCCGCCATACCGAGATCGCGCACGCCGACCCCTTCGTCCCGACGCTGCCCATGGCCACCGTGCAGAAAGAGGAATTGCCGGCGGACACCGACCGGCGGATCTACGTGTTCGAGCGGGCCAGTCAGCTGGATCTGCTTTCGCGCGACCTTAGCACATATATGTGGGTGTCGCCCGTGCCGCAGCCGCTGCTCGACCGTTACGGGCTGGTGCAGTTGACCTGTGCGGTCAACGACCGCGTGTATCAGGATATGCTGGTGCGACGCAGCGACCGGGCGCTCACGCCGCTCGATGAGGCGTTCCTTGCCGAACTTTACGCCGCGCGCGACCGCGCCATCGGCGGGAAAGGAGGGACGGGTGCATGATGACGATCCAGATCTGCGTCGGGTCCTCCTGCCATCTCAAAGGCTCGGAACGGCTGGTCGACCTGTTGGATGAACGCATCCGGCAGGAGCATCGCGAAAACGAGATCCTGCTGACCGGCTGCTTCTGCACCGGACGCTGCAACCGCGACGGCGTGACCGTGGTCGTGGATGACGAGATCGTGACCGGCGTCACGCCGGAACGGTTCGAGGAGTTTTATACCGAAAAGATCCTGCCGCGCCTGAAATGACGAAAAAACGGAGGAATGGTCATGGACTGCCTGACCCTGAAGCGATCCAATTGCAAAAACTGCTATAAGTGCATCCGCCACTGCCCGGTGAAGGCCATTCGCTTTTCGGGCGACCAAGCGTACATCATCGGCAACGAGTGCATCCTGTGCGGGCAATGCTTCGTCGTCTGCCCGCAGGACGCCAAGCAGATCGTGGACGAAACGGAAAAGGTCCGCGTCCTGCTGCAAAGCGGCGCGCCGGTCATCGTCAGTCTGGCGCCCTCGTTCGCGGCCAACTACGCGGGGGTCGGCTTCGCCGGGATGCGCGAGGCGCTGATGGCCCTCGGCTTTGCCGACGCGGAGGAAACGGCGCTCGGCGCCACGGTCGTCAAAAACGAGTACGAGCGGATGCTCGACGAAGAGCAGCCGGACATTCTGATCACGTCCTGCTGCCACGCGGTCGACCTGCTGATCCAAAAATATTTTCCGAACGAGCTGCCGTATCTGGCCGGCACGCTCTCCCCTATGCTCGCGCATTGCCGCGACATCAAAGCGCGCCGCCCGGAGGCCAAGACCGTGTTCATCGGCCCGTGCGTGGCCAAAAAGGACGAGGCGTCATACTACGGCGGCATGGTGGACGCGGTGCTGACCTTCGATGAACTGACGCATTGGTTCGAGCAGGCGGGCGTTGCCCCCAAAAAGACGGCGGAGGACGGCGGGCACGGGCGCGCACGGCTGTTCCCGATCACCGGCGGGATCCTGCGCTCGATGACGAAAAAGCGGGACGATTACACCTACATGGCGGTCGACGGGGTCGAGAACTGCATGGCGGCGCTGCGG
The DNA here is from genome assembly GCA_021640185.1 of Oscillospiraceae bacterium. Classification (GTDB taxonomy): domain Bacteria; phylum Bacillota; class Clostridia; order Oscillospirales; family Acutalibacteraceae; genus UBA5905. Next base: position 2,574 of record JAJXDX010000109.1, read on the forward strand.
GACATCGAAAGCGGCAGCATCCACCGCTGTGTGATCGAGATGAGCGCCTGCGCCGGCAGCTGCGTCGGCGGCCCGGTCATGGAGAAATATCACCGCTCCCCCGTGCGCGACCGGATCGCGATCGACGAGTTCGCGGGGCGCGACGACCTGTCCGTGGCGCAGCCCGACACGGTGGAGCTGAAAAAGATCTTTACGGCGATCGAGCAGCGCTCCCCCCGCCCCAGCGAGGCGGAACTGACCGAGATCCTGCGCCAAATGGGCAAAAACAAGCCGTCGGACGAGCTCAACTGCGGCTCCTGCGGGTACGACACCTGCCGCGAGAAGGCGGTCGCGATCTTCCAGGGCAAGGCAGAGGTATCGATGTGCCTGCCGTACCTGAAAGACAAAGCGGAAAGCTTTTCCGACAACATCGTCAACAACACGCCGAA
>JAJXDX010000109.1:3011-6862 GCA_021640185.1 Oscillospiraceae bacterium
TCCTCAACGAAAAGCTGGAGGTGCAGCAGATCAACCGCGCTGCGCTGCGGCTGTTCAACCTGCGCGCGGCTTCCGACGTCATGGGCGAGCCGGTCGTGCGGATCATCGACCCGCACGACATCCTCGAGGTGCAGCGCACCGGCCGTGACCTGCACAAAAAACGGATGTATCTGGCCGAATACGACCGCTATCTGGAGCTGACCGTGATCAACGATCGGGAATACCGCCTGTTGCTGTGTATCATGCGCGACGTGACCGAGGAAGAAACGGTGCGCGCGCAAAAGGAGAACCTCAGCCGTCAGACGGTGGAAACGGCCGACCGCGTCGTCGACAAGCAGATGCGCATCGTGCAGGAGATCGCCTCGCTTTTGGGCGAAACGGCGGCGGAAACGAAGATCGCCTTGACCAAGCTGAAGGAGTCCATCGAAAATGAATAACCTCTGTGCCGAGATCGGCTACAAAAGCATCGACCACGAGGGCGAGCAGCTCTGCGGCGACCATGTGGATATCGTCGAGCAGGGCGAAGGCTCGACTGTTCTCGTCCTCGCGGACGGGCTGGGCAGCGGCGTCAAAGCCAGCATCCTGTCCACACTGACCTCCAAGATCATCTCCACCATGATGGCGGAGGGCCTGAAGCTGGAGGAATGCGTGTCCACCATCGCCGCCACCCTGCCGATCTGCTCCGTGCGCGGCGTGGCCTATTCCACGTTCACGATCATCCATATCGTCGACAACGCTGTTGCCCGCCTGATCCAATACGACAACCCGCGCGTCATCCTGCTGCGCGGCGGCGAGCGGTACGATTACCCCGTCACGGAGCGTATGATCGACGGCAAAAGGATCCTACAGTCGGAGATCCGGCTGCAGGAGGACGATGTGTTCGTCGCCATGAGCGACGGCTGCCCGCACGCCGGGGTCGGCACGGCCTACAACTTCGGCTGGAAATGGGAAGACATCGCCGACTATATGTCCCAGATCGTCCACGTCGGCTACACGGCCAAAACGCTGGCCACCATGCTGATCGAGGAGTGCGACCGTCTCTACGGCGGGCATCCGGGCGACGATGCCACGGCCTGCGTCGTGCGCATCCGCCGCCGCGTCCCGGTGGAGCTGCTGTTCGGCCCGCCGCGCGACCGCGACGATTGCGACCGCATGATGTCGCTGTTCTTCTCCAAGGAAGGCAAGCACATCGTCTGCGGCGGCACGACGGCGGGCATCGCGGCCAAGTACCTCGGCAAGCCGCTGCGCGCCTCGCTGCGCTCGGAGCGCAGCGACGTTCCCCCCACCGGCGAGATCGAGGGCGTCGACCTCGTCACCGAGGGCGTCATCACGATCAACAAAGTTCTGGAATACGCCCGCGACGCGCTGGGCGAGAACAAGCTGCACGAATACTGGGGTTTCCATCGCGACGGCGCGTCCCTCATCTGCCGCGTCCTCTTCGAGGAAGCGACCGACATCGACTTCTACGTCGGCCGTGCCATCAATCCCGCGCACCAAAACCCCGAACTGCCCATCACCTTCAACATCAAAATGAATTTGGTGGAAGAATTGTCCGCCTGCCTGAAAAAAATGGGCAAGCGCGTCAAGGTCAGTTATTTTTAAGTCGATCGGGGGCGCTGCAAGGCGTTGGTTCGGTGGATGCGCCTTGGCGGGAGCAAGGCGTCAGGGCAGCCCGCCGCGGATAAGATCCGCACCAAAGCCGATCGGGGGCGCTGCCGGGCGGCAGTGCGGCGGACGCGCCTTGGTGGGAAAGCGAAAAAACAGCAAAAAAGGCGGCGGGCACGATGCCCGCCGCCTTTTTTATCGTTTTTTGCGCCGTTACGGTTTAACGGGGTTAGAGCGATCCGTGCGGCCGAGGTATTCTTCCAGCGTGATCTTGCCGTCAGTGATGGCCTTGGCGGCCTCCTTGCCGACATAGCGGTAATGCCACGGCTCGTACGTGATGCCGGTGATCTCGCTCTTATCCTTCGGGAAGCGAAGGATGAAGCCGTACTTGTAGCAGTTCGCCATCAGCCACTGCTGGGTCGGCCTCTTCTCCTGATCCTCCTCCAGTACCTGATAGGCCTTGTCCACGATATCGAAAGACAGGCCCAGCTGGTGCTCACTCGTGCCGGGGATGGCGATGTTCTTCGCCGTTTCGAGCTTGGCCTTCTCCTCGTCGTTGCCGCAGGCCTTCAGGCGGGCCTGCACGCCCTTATTGAACAGGCGGATCTGCAGATCCCAAGAGCGGTAGGACGAGCACACCATCGGCGCATACCCGGCGGCGCGGCAGTCCTCCAGCATCTGCTGCAGGAAAGGATAGCAGCGGGAATCCGCCTGCTGGTTGCCGAAGTTCGTCAATTTCGGCGCGTAGCCGTCCGGCATCTTGTTCCACGGGTTGACCAGACGGAGCATCCACTCCTTATCGTCGTCGCCCCACTGCTCCACCGGTGCGGCATTCGTCGTTTTGACCGCGGTCGTCCCGGCGGTCGTCGTGGTGGTGGTCGGCTCGGCCGTCGTGGTGGTGGTCGGTTCGGCGGTGGTGGTGACCGTCGGCTGCGGTGCGCTCGACGAAGAGGGCTTGTCCTCCCGGCGGCTGCGCAGCAGCGCCGTCAGCGCCACGACCAGCAGGCACGCGGCGGCGACGCAAACGATCGCGGCCAGCCAGACGACGGCTTTGCCGCCTTTGGCGTGTTGTTTCTTTTCGTGGATCGACATCGGATCATCGTTCCTTTCTTTTTCCCTTGGCGCCTGCATCGGCGCAGGCATCGCAGTGTTGACAGCCGGAGCAGCCGCAGCAGCCCCCGGTCCGTTTTTTTCGGTGAACGGCCCGCGCCGCGGCGGCTATGCCCGCGCCGACGGCGATAAGCAGCAGGATATCGTGAATGCCAAGCGGCACGGCGCACCCTCCCCTGTTCTTTGATATGTTCAGAGCAGCAGCCCCGCGAGCATATATACTATCCCGGCCGCGACCCACGCGACCGCGCACTGCGCGATCACGACGCCGACGGTCTTGGGCACGGAGCGCAGCTCCCGCCGGATCGTGGCGACGGCGGCGACACAGGGCGTGTACAGCAGCGTGAACGTGAGGAACGACAGCGCCGCCGCGGGCGTGAACATCCCCGACAGCGCTGTGCCCAGCTGTGCCGGGGCCGTTCCGGTCAACACGCCCAGCGTGCTGATCACCGCTTCCTTGGCGGTGAAACCGCAAACCAGCGCCGTGGCGGCGCGCCAGTCGGCAAAGCCGAGCGGCGCGAACACCGGTGCGATCAGCCGGCCGATGGCGGCCAGCAGGCTCTGCTCGCCGGAGGTGACGGGATCTAGCCGCGCGTCGAAGGTCTGCAAAAACCAGATCGCTACCGTGGCGAGGAAAATGACCGTGAACGCCTTCTGCAAAAAGTCGCGCGCTTTTTCCCACATCAGCATCAGCACGCTGCGCGGGGACGGCAGGCGGTAATTCGGCAGCTCCATCACGAAGGGCGCAGGCTTGCCGCGCAGCACGGACGAGCGCAAAAACAGCGCCGCCAGTATCCCGATCAATATGCCGCCCACATACAGCCCCGCCATCACCAGCGCGCCGCAGCGCGGGAAAAACGCGGCCGTGAACACCGCATAGATCGGGATCTTGGCCGAGCAGCTGATGTACGGGATCAGCAGGATCGTCATCTTCCGGTCGCGGTCGGAGGACAGCGTCCGGCTGGCCATCACCGCCGGGACGGAGCAGCCGAAGCCGATCAGCATCGGCACGAAGCTGCGCCCGGACAGCCCGATCTTGCGCAGCAGCCGATCCATCACGAACGCGACGCGCGCCATGTAGCCGGTATCCTCCAGCATGGAGAGGAAGAAGAACAGCACCACGATGATGGGCAGAA
>JAJXDX010000471.1 GCA_021640185.1 Oscillospiraceae bacterium
TCGTCGGGGGCGGGTACGACGAATTTTGGCGATGCCGCAAGCGATACCGCGTGGTCAAGGGCGGCAAGGCGTCGAAAAAGAGCACGACGGCGGCGCTGTGGTTCATCGTCAACCTGATGAAGCCGAAATACCGGCAGGCGAACCTGCTGGTCGTGCGGCGGGTGATGGACACGAACCGCACGAGCACGTATGCCATCCTGCAATGGGCGATCCGGCGGCTGGGCGTGGAACGGTACTGGGCGGCGGGCAAAACGCCGCTGGAGCTCGTTTACAGGCCGACAGGGCAGCGGATCTTGTTTCGCGGGTTCGACGACTGGCAAAAGCTGGCCTCGATCACCGTGCCGAACGGTTATCTGTGCTGGGTGTGGATCGAGGAAGGATACGAGATCGCGCGGTACGAGGATTTTTACAAGTTCGACCTGTCCGTCCCGCGCGGCAAGGTGCCGCCGCCGCTGTTCAAGCAGACGACGATCACGTTCAACCCGTGGAACGAGAAGCACTGGCTGAAGGAACAGTTCTTCGACCGGGAGCGGGACGACACGCTGGCGATCACGACCGACTACCGGCAAAACGAGTTTTTGGACGAAACGGACCGGCGGCTGTTCGAGGAGATGCGCAAGACCGCGCCGCGCAAATACGCGGTAGCCGGGCTTGGCGAATGGGGCGTCAGCGAGGGGCTGGTGTTCGAGAACTGGGAGGTTGCGGCGTTCTCCGTGGCGGAGGTGACGCGGGAGAAGCCGTGGCGGTGGCGGCACGTGTTCGGGCTGGACTACGGCTATACGAACGACCCGACGGCCTTCATCGCGGCGGCGGTCGACCCGGTGGACAAGCGGATCTACATCTATGACGAGCATTACCAGACGCATATGCTCAATGCCGATATCGCCGAGATGCTGCGCAGGAAGGGCTACGCGAAGGAGCGCATCCGCGCCGACAGCGCGGAGCCGAAAAGCAACGAGGAGCTGCGGCACGCCGGGATCGGGCGCATCGCGCCGGCGGAGAAGGGCGCGGACAGCATCCGGTACGGGATCGCGCGGCTGCAGGAATACCGGATCGTGATCCATCCGCTGTGCCG
>JAJXDX010000472.1 GCA_021640185.1 Oscillospiraceae bacterium
GTAGTTGACCGCCTCGATCGCGAGGTGGCGCGTGCCTGCGGGCAGCGGCAGCTCGTCGACGCGGAAAAAGCCGGACGCGCAGCGCGCCGGGCCGCAGGCCAGAAAACGGCCGTCCGCGAACACGCGGTACGGCCCGGCGGCGGTGATGCGCAGCCGGGCGTGCTCCGCCGCCGGAAGGGCGGCGTACAGGCCGACGGTGATGTTCATCTCCTCGGTCAGTCCGGCCGCCCAGATCGGCCGGGCGGCGGTGAAAAACTGTTCCATACTATCCTTCATCCTTTCAGCCGTTTTCCGGCAGTGCGATCTCGACCGCGGCGCCGAGCGGGATCGTGAAGCGGCGTTCCGGCTGTCCGTCCTGCCGCAAAACGGCCGTGTGGGCATCCGCCGTGCGAGTGAGCGTGAGATCGAACACCGCGCCGCACAGGTGCACGCGCTCCAGCGTGACCGTGCAAAGCTGCGGCGGCACGGACGGCGACAGGCGCAGCCGCCGCAGGCCGACCGGGCAAAGGCCGAACATCCCCTCGGTCACGACGCGGCAGAACAGGGCGCTTTCTGCCGACAATTGGCGCTGGTCGCCCTCCGGCCATGCTTCGACGGCATACGGCACGTGCGCACCGAGCAGGCGCGCCTGCACGTAGCTTTGGATGTAGGGATAGACCCGCTCGGCCGATCCGGCGTTCAATATCCCGCGGAAGGCATACAGCGTGGAACGGTCCCAGTAGGTGACGTCGCCCTCGGCGCTGAGGCAGCCGTCGCCGAAAAACAGGCGATCGGACAGCAGCGCGTCCACGGTGCCGGCCGCGCGGCCGAAGATGCCCACCGTCAGCGGGATGCTGATCCAGCTGCGCAGGACGGTGTTGCCGTCGTAATAGCGATAGGTCGGGAAGCCGGAGATCTCGGCTGCAAAATAGCGGTCGATGCCGGCGCGCAGCTCTTCGGCTGCGGCGCGCCATGCGGCGGCCGTTTGCGCGTGCCCGAGGTCAGTGGCCAGATCTGCAGCGGACAGCAGCCCGCCGTAGGTCAAACAGGAGGTGCAGAGGTTCGCGTCGCCGGAGGGGAGGCGCTCCTCCAGCT
>JAJXDX010000110.1 GCA_021640185.1 Oscillospiraceae bacterium
GGCTTCGCCACCCTGATGACCGGCATGACCGCCATGAGCGCGGCCGTCGCCCCGCTGAAGGAGAGCCCGTTCTTCATCGAGGCGCTCAGCTCCTTCGAGCATCCGATCGTCGGCATCCTGGTCGGCATGCTGATCACCTGCGTGCTGCAGAGCGCCTCCGCCACCGTCGGCATTTTGCAGGCGCTGTCCGTCACCGGGCAGATCAGCTTCAGTATCGCGCTGCCGATCATCATGGGCATCGCGATCGGCGCGGCCGTGCCGGTGCTGCTGTCCGCTTTCGGCTCCAGCGTCGAGGGCAAGCGCGTCGCGTTCGTGTATCTGCTGATCGATGTGATCGGCGTGGTGTTCTGGGCCGCCGTGTTCTACACCGTCAATGCCGTGGCGAAGTTCCCCTTCATGGCGGCGACGATGAACATGGTCAGCATCGCCTTGGTCAACACGCTGTTCCGCTTGGCCACGGTGCTGCTGCTGGCGCCGTTCACCCGGCTGCTGGAGCGGATCACGTGTTTCATCTTCAAGGACGATCCCGAGGAGGCGGAGGAGAACGCCGAGATCGACCGGCTGGAGGACCGCTTCATCGAGCATCCGACCATCGCGCTGGAGCAGAGCAACAACGCCGTGTGCTCCATGGCGCGCAAGGCGCGCAAGAACCTGTCGCGCGCCATCGCGCTGCTGTATGACTACAGCGACGATAAATTCGATAAGGTCCAAGCCAAGGAGCAGATCATCGACAAGTACGAGGACAAGCTGGGCACGTATCTGGTCAAGCTGACCGCGCACGAGCTGTCGCCCGAGCAGAGCCGCAACATCTCCAAGATCCTGCACACGATCGGTGATTTCGAGCGGATCGGCGACCATGCGGTCAACCTGTCCAAGACCGCCCGCGAGATCAGCGAGAAAAAGCTGTGCCTGTCCGATGTGGCGCAGCGCGAGCTGGACGTGATCACCTCCGCCGTCAGCGAGATCGTGGTGCTGGCGACCGATGCCTTCACCAATGACGACACCGCCGCCGCCAAAAAGGTCGAGCCGCTGGAGCAGGTGATCGACGGCCTGTGCGACGAGATCAAGATGCGCCATGTCAAGCGTGTCCAGACCGGCGAATGCACGCTCGATCACGGCTTCGTCTACAACGACATCCTGACGAACTACGAGCGCATCGCCGACCACTGCTCCAACGTGGCCGTCGCGATCATCGAGCTGGAGCACGACATCTTCGATACGCATGAGTATCTGCGCAAGGTCAAGACCTCCCGCTCGGCGGATTTCGAGGCGAACTATGAGCGGTATTCGCACGAATATGCGCTTGATCCCCGCGGCTGATCCTTGCCCGGCAAGATGAGCCGCCCGCACCGCGGGCGGCTCGTTATCGTGTTCCCTGCTGTCGGTCGAATGACGGCGATTTTTGCCCGCGATGAAAAAAAGTGTGGACAAAACGGCAAGATCGACTATAATAGTATTAGGAATGCGATGAACGGGAGGAGTACCCGGTCCTTCGGCGCACCAGAGAGGGGTGCCGCGCACGGCGCGGCTGAGAGCACCCCGGCGCACGTGACCGGCGAATGCACCCGCGAGCATCGGCCGGGAAGGCGCTGCGGCGCTGTGTATCGGCCGACGGCAGCCACCGTTATCGGGCTGGGCGCGTTGCGCCCGCAAAGCGAATGACGGAGTGGGACCGTGAGCCGACCGCTCACCTCCGTTGCCCTCTTTGGGGCAACGGAGGTGTTTTTTATTTGGCAGAGGGGGCGTATCATGTTCAAAAAAATGCGTGAGGACATCGCGGCGATCCGGGAACGCGACCCGGCGGCGATGTCGAATTTCGAGGTGTTTTGGCTGTACAACGGCTACAAGGCGATCCGCTCGCACCGGCGGGCAAATCTCCTGCAGCGGCACGGGCTGCGGCTGCTGGCGCGGTGGGAATCGCAGCGGTGCGTGCGGCGCACCGGGATCGAGATCCATCCCGCCGCCAAGATCGGGCGGCGCTTCTTCATCGATCACGGCACGGGCGTCGTCATCGGCGAAACGACCGAGATCGGCGACGACTGCACGCTGTATCAGGGCGTGACGCTGGGCGGCACGGGCAAGGATACCGGCAAGCGGCACCCGACGCTGGGCGACCACGTGATGGTGGGCGCCGGAGCGAAGGTGCTGGGACCGATCCGCATCGGCAACAACGTCCAGATCGCCGCCGGGGCCGTGGTGCTGACCGATATCCCGGACAACTGTACGGCCGTCGGCATCCCGGCGCGCGTGGTGCGGCGGGACGGCAAGCGCGTGTGCGACATGGATCAGATCCACATCCCGGATCCCGTGGCGCAGCAGCTTTGCCGGTTGGAGCAGAGGATACGGACGCTGGAGCAGGCGCTGGCCGAAAAGACCGCGCCGGATGAGGACTAAAACGACAGGGAGGACGGTACCATGAAGATCTTCAACACCATGACCAGACAGAAAGAGGAATTCGTCCCGATCGAGCCGGGCAAGGTGCGGCTGTATGCCTGCGGGCCGACGGTGTACAACTTCATCCACATCGGCAATGCGCGGCCGATCTGCATCTTCGACGTGCTGCGCCGGTATCTGGAGTGGCGCGGGTATGACGTGACGTTCGTGCAGAACTTCACCGATATCGACGACAAGATCATCCGCCGCGCGAACGAGGAAGGCACGACCTACCGCGACGTGGCGGAAAAATACATCGCCGAATACCGCACCGACGCCGAGGGGCTGGGCGTGCGCCCCGCCACCGTGCATCCGCGCGCGACCGAGAACATGGATGCGATCATCACCTTGGTGACCGCGCTGATCGACAAGGGTTATGCTTACCGCGCCGAAAACGGCGACGTGTATTTCCGCACCCGCCGGTTCGCCGGATACGGCAAGCTGTCGCACCAGCCGATCGACGATCTGGAGAGCGGTGCGCGCATCGCCGTGGGCGAGCAGAAGGAGGATCCGCTGGACTTCGCCCTGTGGAAGGCGGCGAAGCCCGGCGAGCCGTCGTGGCCGTCGCCGTGGAGCGACGGGCGCCCCGGCTGGCACATCGAATGCTCCGCCATGGCGGGCCGCTATCTAGGCAAAACGATCGACATCCACGGCGGCGGGCAGGATCTGATCTTCCCCCACCATGAGAACGAGATCGCGCAGAGCGAATGCGCCAACGGCGTGCCGTTCGCCCACTATTGGATGCACAACGGCTATATCAACGTCGATAACAAAAAAATGTCCAAGTCGCTGGGCAATTTCTTCACCGTGCGTGACGTGGCGGCGGCCTACGGGTACGAGCCGATCCGGTATTTCCTGATCTCGTCGTCCTACCGCAGCCCGATCAATTATAATACCGAGATCGTGCAGCAGGGCATCGGTGCGCTCGACCGCCTGTACAATTGCCGCGATGCGCTGACCTTTGCCAAAAAAGGTGCGCCGGACGGGGCGTGCGATCCGGCCTTTGCCGAAAAGCTGGCGGCCCGGCGGCAGCAGTTCATCGATGCGATGGACGATGACCTCAACACCGCCGACGGCATCACCGCGCTGTTCGAGCTGGTGCGCGACGCGAACCTGATGCTGGCCGAGGGCGGCGCGGCGCGCGGCACGGTGGAGGCGGCCGAGGGCCTGTTCGGCGAGCTGACCGACGTGCTGGGGCTGTGCTATGCCCGCCCGCTGCCCGGCAGCGAGGGCGGCGACGAGGATGCCGAGATCGAGGCGCTGATCGCCGCGCGTGCCGCGGCACGCAAGGAGAAGAACTGGGCGGAGGCCGACCGCATCCGGGACGAGCTGAAGGCCAAAAACATCGTGCTGGAGGACACGCCGCAGGGCGTGAAATGGCATCGCGCCTGACCGCGCGGCATAGAATGCCCATAAAGGGACGGAGGAGAACGGGATGTCGCTTTCGCGCAAGCTTGGCTTTTATACCGTGCTGACCGCCGCGCTGACCGCGCTCTCTTGGCTTTGGCAGGGGCGGCTGCACGCCGCTTTGGCCGCCGAGGAGCGGCTGACCGAGGCCGCGGCCACCTTGGTCGGCGGGCTTTGGCAGGGACTGGCGGTCGCGGTGATCTTATTCGGCGCGGGGCTGTACCTGCTGCGCTCCCGCCGGGAGGAAGGCAAAAAAAGCCCCGACGGCGCGTTTTTTGCCGTGTTCGGCGGGGCTGCGCTCGCCCTTATGCTGACCATGCTGATCCTGTATGGTGGGACGGAAACGGCATCGGGCAACACCGCGGCGATCAATCTCATGGTCGTCGTGTGGTGCCTGCTGCCCGTGCCGGTGCTGGTGCGGCAGACTGTGCTGGTCGCCGCACTGCGGCGGGAGAACGGCCGCGCCGCCGCGCGCCCGTGGCGCATCGTCTGCCTGCTGCTGGCGGCGTGGATGATCGTGCTGGCCGTGACGGGGCAGACCGCCCGCTTCGTGCGGGAAACGGCGGCGGCCGACGGCTATTCGGCGGAAGCCTGAAAAGCGAGGAGGAACGTGATCCATGGATATCATCGAAACGGTCCTGATCGGGATCGGGCTGGCGATGGATGCCTGCGCCGTGTCGATCTGCAAGGGGCTGGCGGCCGGCCGGGCGCGCCTGTCGCAGTGTGCGGTCACGGGAGCGTGGTTTGGCGGGTTCCAGATGCTGATGCCCACGATCGGCTATTTTTTGGGGCGCACCTTTGCCGACCGGATCGATAAATACGATCACTGGATCGCGTTCGTCCTGCTGGCGCTGATCGGCGCGAATATGCTGCGCGGATCCTTCGATAAGGACGAGGAGAGCACGAGCGCCTCGTTCGGCTTTGCCGCGATGCTGCCGCTGGCCGTCGCGACGAGCATCGACGCGCTGGCCGTCGGGGTGTCGTTCTCGTTTTATCTCGACCGGGCGGGGCTGCTGCTGGCCGTCGGGCTGATCGGCGCGATCACGTTCGTCATCTCCGCCGTGTCGGTCAAGCTGGGCAGCGTGTTCGGCGCGCGGCACAAGCAGATCGCCGAGCGCGTGGGTGGCTGCATCCTGATCCTGATCGGCACCAAGATCCTGCTGGAAGGGCTGGGCCGGTGGCCGTTCTGACCGATCGGCTTTAGCGTACATCCAATGGCCCCCGATGCGGCTTTGCCGCATCGGGGGCCATTTTCGTCTGCTATGTCGCTTTGCCCGTCAGCTGCGCAGCATCAGGCTCTGTGCCATGCGTAACTGGGTCAGGGCATCCTGTGCGTCCGCCTGCAGCTCGACGACCGCGTACAGGCCCAAAGCGGGATCGCACGTCATCAGCAGCGAGGCCGCTGTGCTGCTGCGCGACAGGGCGTTGTGCCCGTGCCCCGCGTCGGTGCGCCGCCCCTTCATGGGCAGATAGTCGCTTTGGCCGTACAGCTTGCCGTAGACGGCGGCGGGATCGGCCGTGCTGCACTTGCCCGCCGTGATCGCGCCGACGCATCGGCCGTTTGCGTCATACAGGTATCCGGCCGCCTTTTCGGCAAACGACGATCGGTAGCTGCCGCTTTTTTTGACCGTGTAGCCCTTGGGCAGATACAGCTCCAGCTCGGCCTTTTTGCCGTTTTGCGGCAGGGCGGTACGCACGCGGTACAGTGTCGGCTCCGACGCGTCGCCCCAGTGCTCCCTCGGCCAAACGTCCCCTCCGTCCTCGGCAAACCGGTTATTGCCCGTATAGTCGTGCAAAAAGGCGTTTTCTTCGCCGGATGCGGAAATGAGCGCCTTGCCGGCCGGATCGAAGGTCATCAGGCTTTGCGTCAGGCGGATCATCTGCGGCACGGGCAGGGCATCCGGCAGCAGCTCCACGATCCCGCAGATCATCAGCGCCGGATCGTAGGTCAGCAGCGCCATGTGGGTGTGCGGCGGTTTATCGGTGTGCGCGTTCTCGTCCCATATCGTGGAGATCGCATTGTGTCCGCGGCCCTTGCCGGGGTGCCGTCCCACGATGGGCAGATAGTCGAAAAGATCCAGCAGTCCGCCGTAGCTCCTGTCCCGGAACGTCGTGTAGGCCGGCATCGGGTGATCGATCGATCCGCCCTTCTTGCCGCCGATCACCTCGTACGGCTCGGCTTTGACCACGCCGATGCAGCGGTCGTTTGCGTCGTACAGGTATTTTGTCATATCGTCGGATATCGACAGATCAAAGCTGCCTTCGTCTTTGACGGTATAGCCCTTGGGCAGATAAAGCTCCAGCCCCGCCGTTTTGTTCACGGCCGGGTAGTCGAAGGTCAGCCGCACGCGGTGCATGGCGTAGGCCTCGCCGTCGCCCGTCCATGTTTCCGCCTCCTGCTCGGCGAAGGGGGAGCCGCCCGGCCCGCGAAACGGCAGCAGCTCGGCCGGATCGACCTCGTCGACGTCCGGGGCCGTCGTCGTTGCCGTTTGGCTTTCCGTCGGTACGGGCGCGGCGGAGGACGCCGGCTCGGACGGTGTCGCCGTCCCGGCGCAGCCGGAGAGGAGCAGCAGCGCGGCGCAAAGCGCCGCCGCCGGGGCCTTGGCTGCTTTTTTGGCGGGCGCGCGGGTGATCTTCATGATGGATATCCCCCTTTTTTCTACCGATGGTACGATCGGCTAACGAGCCTTTCACTGATAGTTTACTATTGGCTATAGTTAAAGTCAATATGTTTTATCGATATTTTTCAAAAATCGACCGTTTTTGCGGTGCTTTCGTTAAAGCTGCGGAGCAAACGAAAACGCCCGGCATCCGATCAAAAATGATCGGATGCCGGGCCGTTCTGCGGTTTCGTTTGCGGATATGTGCTTTTGTTCGCGGTGCTTATTCGTCGGAGAGCATGGCGCGGAACTCGTCCTCATCGATGATGCGGATGCCCAGCTGCTGCGCCTTGGTCAGCTTGCTGCCGGCGTCCTCGCCTGCCAAAACG
>JAJXDX010000473.1 GCA_021640185.1 Oscillospiraceae bacterium
GATCGGCATGGGGCCGAAGCTGCTCAGCTGGGGCAAGGGTGAAACGGTATATTCCCTGCGCGCGTTCCCGGTGGGCGGGTTCTGCGCCATGGAGGGCGAGGATGAGGAGGCCCCCACGCCGCAGGCGCTGGGCGGCAATGCCGGACGGCATGATGCGGACGAAGAGCAGGTCGCCGTGGATGCGGCGACGGGCGAGGTCATTTTTCCGGCCGAGGACGTCGGCACGGCCGATGCGGCCGGAGCGAAGCCCGCGTCGCGCAGCGGCTCCTTTGCGGAGAAAAAGGTGTGGCGGCGAATCGTGATCGTGGTCGCGGGCGTGGTGATGAACCTTGTGTTGGGCTACGTGCTGCTGGTGGTGTATTACGGCTTTTTGCAAAAGCCGTATGACGACAAGGGGACCGTGCTGTTCCCCACCACGACGATCGCGCGGCTGAAGGAGGACACGCCGGCCTATCGCAGCGGGCTGCGTCCCGGTGACACGATCTTGTCGGTCAACGGGCGGCGCGTGCTGACGGACACGGATCTGTCGATGGAGATGCAGAACGATCCGGACGGCAAGCTGCAGATGGTCGTGCGCCGCACGGTGGACGGGCAAAAGCAGAAGGTGACGCTGGACGCGGTCGAATTCACGCAAAAGACCGACGAAAAAACGGGGCGCACGTACCTGTCTTACGATTTTATCGTGCTGGGGATCGAGCGCACGTTCGGCAACACCTTCGTGCAGGCGGCAAGGCAGGAAGTGTCTGTCGCGACGGTGGTGTGGCGCAGTTTGGTGGACATCGTGCGCGGGCGCTACGGCTTAAACGATCTGTCCGGCCCGGTGGGCACGGTGCAGGTCATCACCGAGGTCGTGGGCAAGGCGAACACCTTCGAGGGCCTGCAGACGCTGGTGATGATGATGGTGATGATCACCGTCAACCTAGGTGTGTTCAACCTGCTGCCGCTGCCTGCGCTGGACGGCGGACGGCTGGTGTTTTTGCTGATCGAGGGCATCACGCGCAAAAAGGTGCCCGCGAAATTCGAGGGCATCGTGCATCTGGTGGGGCTCGTCCTGCGGATGCTGCTGATG
>JAJXDX010000111.1:0-3108 GCA_021640185.1 Oscillospiraceae bacterium
GTCGGAGGCGATGACGCCGTCGGCCGTTTTGCGCGACAGGCAGAAATCCGCCGCCCATGCGAGCATCCAAAAGCGCTCCTCGGCCGCGGCGCGATCGCCGAGCGCGAGCAGCAGGCGGGACGCGCCGTAAAGGACCATCGCGGCATCACCGCGGTCGCCCGCGCCCTGCCAGATATCCCGCCCCTCGTCGATCACCGACGAGGGGATCGGCAGACCGTCCGGCGACATGAACCGCGAGAACAGATCGCACGCGCAAAGCGAGGCGGTGTTCGCCGTGCCGTAGCCCAAAAACGGGAAGAAGGGCGCGGCGTATTCCACCTGATCGTTCGCCCACACGGCGGCGTAGTACGGGCCGCCGCCCGGCGAATGCAGCGGCCCGGCGGCCGTGGTGAAGATGCTTTCCGCCGCGCGCAGCTTGGCCAGACGGAAAAATTGCGTGAGCGCGGGGTCATCGCAGCGCAGGCGCAGCGTACCGTCGCAGATCCGGGCAGCGAACTGCTGCCTTGCCGCCCATTCGGCAAAAACGTCCGGCTGCGGCAGCGCCTCGCGAAACGGGACGCAGGAAAAGATCAGCGCCGTTTCGGCCGTTTCATTCGGCAGCAGCGTGCGGTCGAGCCGCAGCGCCTGCACGCGGTCGGCATACACGCCCACCGCGCCGTGGTGGTAGACCACCGTATCGATAGCGTCGGCGGACAAACGGATCGGGCGCGTGCCGGTGTTTTTTATCCATGTATGCTCGATGTAACACGGCCGGTCGGTGCAGGGGAACAGCCGCCGCCGGATCGTGAGCGCTCCGGTGCGGTCGGCCGACCGCACGGCGACGCTGCCGTCGCCGAGGGCAAAGGCGGCGACGTGTTCTTCGATCGGTGCACCGTCGAGCAGCAGCGTCTGCCGCTCGCCCTCGCCGTGGGGGCAGTGCAGGGTGCCGAACGTATCGCGCGGGATCGTGTGCAGCTGCGGGTAGACCAGCTGACGCGACAGCCGCAGGCCGCCGTGCGCGTCCGTGCCGTAGGTCACGATCGCGGCGATCTGCTTGCCCGCCATCTCGATCGTGTCGGAGAACGGGGCGACGTCCTCGCGCACGAGCGTGCCGTTCTGCAGGCGCCAATGGATGGTATCGGCCATGGGGGAGAGCCTCCTTTTGCTTGCTTTTATCCGCAGTATAGCATACCGGGAAACGAAAGTAAACCGCCCGTTGGTAAACGGGCGGTGTTGTTTACCGGACGGCGGCGAAAAAACGGCGGCGGCGGCGAAAACCGTCATCAGTATGGATAAAAAGTCTTGAAACCGGCCGTATATTCCTGTATATTGGTCATGGAAAATCGGGCGACACGGTGGTAAACCGGTATACCCGAAAGCGCTTGCCTCGGGCCGTTTTTCCATGCTAGAATGGAAGCGTGACAGGGGACGGACGCCGTGCGGTCACACCGGTCGACAGGCGATGCCCGGCGGCGATCTGCCCTCTTTTGAATGACAGAAAGGATGAAACAGCATGGAAAAAAGCAGAACGAAACGGATCTTTTCGCTGATCGCGGCGGCGGCGCTGCTGATCGCGGCGGTGGCTTGCCTGCCGCTGACGGCGGGCGCCAGCGCGGCCCCGATGGCCTTGTGGGTGAAGCTGGATGGCATCACGCCGGACGGCGATCTGTCCGACTGGCCGGCCGGGGACACGATCGCCCTTGGCGCTTACGATGCCGAGAGCGGCAAGTTCGTCGAGAGCGAGGGCGAATGGTGCCGCTTTGCGTGGTCGCCGGACAGCCTGTATTTCGCGATGGTCGTCAAGGACGTGAAGAACACGATGGACGGCCTGCTGCGCGACCATTTCCGCCTGTCGGTGGTGCTGCCGGACGGCTCGATCGGCCTGTTCTATTCCGATGAGGACGGTTGGAACTGCATGGACGATGCCTGCACGTGGTGGGGCTTCACCGGCACGAAGGCCTTTACGCAGGCGAACACGACGGCAAAGTTCGCGTACCGTGAGGACGGCACCATCGCGATCGAGGGGCGTGCCTGCCTGACCGATGCCGCCCGCGCCTATCTGAAGGACGGCACGGAGCTGAAGATCGCGCTGCAATACTTCGATCATATGGCGTGCAACACCGGGGCTTACGACGGTGCGCGCTGGGCAAGCTACGGCGCGACCGTGATCTGCCCGATCGCGGCCGAGCAGATCGGCGGCACGCTGAAGCTGGTGGAGAAGATGCCGGAGCCGCAGGAGGTGTTCACCTACGAGGCGAAGGCCGTCAAGGGCGGTTCGCTTACGGACATCGACGGCGAGTTCGACGAGTGGGGCACGGCGGAAAAGCAGATGTTCGACCGGTACGATCCGGCGCGCGGCGTGTTCGTCAAGTCGACCGACGAGTATGTGCAGTTCCAGTATGCTTACGGGCAGCTGTATTTCCGCGTCCATGCCAAGGACGACGGCTTCGTGCTGGACCAGAACGCGCCGCTTACGCGCGATCAGGTGCGCCTGACGGTGTTCTTCCCCGGCGACGAGCGCGCGTTCATGTACTATGACACCGATAACTGGTACGAGCCGCAGGCGGGCGCGTGGTTCGGGCTCGGCGGCGGCGACGGGAACACGGCCGAGGCCGAGAACGCCGCACTGCGCGACAATTCGAACTCCGCCTTCCGGTATGCCGACGGCTTTATCGACATGGAAGGGCGCATCAACGTGCGCGAGGAATGCCGCGACTATTTCGTCAACGGCAAGACCTTCAAGGTCGCGATCGAATACCTTGACGGGCAGACCTGCAACGGCGCGGCCTACGACGGCAAGAGCTGGCTGAAATGGGGCACGACGGAACTGGTGGCGGTAGAGAAAGAGCAGGTGACCGGCACGGTGGCGCTGTTCGATCCCGACTATCAGGAACTGGACGGCGTGCAGGTGCAGCAGCCGACCGACGGCGCGAAAAACGCGGGCTACACCTTTGGGGCGGACGGCATGACCGTGCGCGTGGAGCCGACCGCGGGCGCGGCGAGCTACCGCGCGTATGTGTTCGACCGCTGGGGCAGCGGCGACGACACCGCCTATATCGCGAACCACTGGGTGGATGCCGAGGACACGACCCTGACGGTGACGAAATACGAGGACGACGGCGACTATGC
>JAJXDX010000111.1:3118-4527 GCA_021640185.1 Oscillospiraceae bacterium
CGGCGATAACGAGCCGGGCAAGAGCGACGAGCCGGGCAAGAGCGACGAGCCGTCCGTGGCGCCCGAAACGGGCGTGGCGCTGCCGATCGCGGCGGCGGCGGTGCTTGGCGGTGCGTCCGCTGCGGCGGCCGTGCTGCGCAAAAAACGCGGCTGAGCAAAAAACGGCGTGCGGCGCGCAGAAGATCTCTGCGCGCCGCACGGCGACGGGAAGGGTGGATGACCGATGAGCATACTGAGCGGCAAGGTCACGATGAAGGAGATCGCCGAGCGGTGCGGGGTATCGAAATCGCTGGTGTCGCGGATCTTGAACCAAGATCCGTCATTGCGCATCACGCCGCAGACGCGCGAGCGCGTGCTGACCGCCGTGGAGGCGGCCGGGTATGTGCGCGATCACCATGCGCAGGCGCTGGCGCACGTGCGCACGGCGGACGTGCCGCCTGCACGGCGCATCGGCTATGTGACCTTTTCGTCGCGCAGCCACATCGGGCATCCGTATTTTTCGCACATCATCGACGCCGTCGTCGACGAAGCGACGCGCTGCGGCGTGCAGGTGCCTTTTCGCGTGACGGTGGAGGAGTTCCGCCGGCGGGTGGAGGAATTGACCGCCGAATATGCCGCAGACCCGCTGGACGGACTGATCCTGCTGGGTGCGGTGAAGGACGACTGCCTGACCGCGGCCATCCACCGCATCGCGCCGCGCGTGGTGTCGGTGGACGGGCAGTTCGACCGCAGCAGCGACTATGTCGGGGTGGACACCGCGCGCAGCATCCTGCTGGGGCTGGATCACCTGCTGGGGCTGGGGTATACCGACATCGGGGTGCTGTGCGGATCTGACGACCGGCGGCTGACGGCCTGCGAGGAGCGGATGCACGAATGCGGGCTGACGCTGGATCCCGCGTGGATCATCGACTGCGGCTACAGCGTCGACCTCGCGCGGGAGCGGGTGGCCAAAAAGCTGCGCTCCTGCCCGCCGCCGCGCGCCATCGTCGCCTGCAACGACGAGATGGCGATCGGCTGCATCAAGGCCCTGAAGGACGCCGGGCTGCGGATCCCGGAGGACGTGGCCGTGACCGGGCACGACGACATCTCGCTGGCCGCATATGTGGACGTGCCGCTGACGACCGTGCGGGTGTACAAAAAGGAGATCGGCCGTTTGGCCGTGAAGATCCTGCTTGACCGGATCGAAACGGGGCGCCGCAACGCGGTGCAGCTGGAGGTACCCGGAAAACTGATCAAACGCGCATCCTGCGGGTGGAAGCTCGCAGGGGCGGAGAACGACAGGAGGAACGACCCATGAAAATGACGATCCGCCTGCTTGCCCTGCTGCTGGTGCTGACGCTGGCAGCCGGGGCGGCGGCAGGCTGCGGCAAAAAGCCGAACGAGAGCACGCCTTCATCCTCGCTGCCGGG
>JAJXDX010000111.1:4537-6136 GCA_021640185.1 Oscillospiraceae bacterium
CGCCGGCACGCCGACGAAGACCGACCGGACGACGAGCAGCAGCACCTCCACGCAGCCGAACCGGCCGAGCACGGACACCGATCAGGGGCATT
Source organism: Oscillospiraceae bacterium (assembly GCA_021640185.1). Taxonomy (GTDB): domain Bacteria; phylum Bacillota; class Clostridia; order Oscillospirales; family Acutalibacteraceae; genus UBA5905. The sequence continues at coordinate 4,630 of JAJXDX010000111.1, forward strand.
ATCAGCATTCGACCGGAAAGACCTTCCAGAACATGACCTTCACCTACAGGGCGGTCAGCGCGGCGTTCGACGTCAAAAAGACGTACACCGTGCAGGAGCTGGGCCTGATGCAGCTGGAGGACTATCCGATCGACGGCGTGTATGACAGTGCGTTCAACATCCTGTATATCGACGGGGTGTACCGGATGTGGTGGTGCCGCGCCTGCCCGTTCGACACGGTGTGGTATGCCGAGAGCAAGGATCTGAAGAACTGGTACAACGCGCAGTGCGTGATCGATATGCACGGTGTGCAGCTGCCGAACCTGAAGGAGATGCTCTCGTGGCCGAGCGTGCTGTATGTCGACGGGAAATACCATATGTTCTTCGAGGCGCCGGCCAAGCTCGGCACGACGGGCGAATACAGCAACAACGTTCTGTACGCCACCTCGAAGGATGGCATCAAATGGACCCTCTATCCGAACAACAAGGATCCGAAGCCGGTGATCGTGAACCCGAACGTGCGTGAGGGCGTGTACGGCGTCGGCCAGCCGAAGGCGTTCTATAAGGACGGCTATTTCTACGTGGTGTATACCGACGCGTCGAACAGCGGCGGCGATATCCGCGTTGCGCGGTCGAAGGGCAACGGCTACAGCTTCGAGGGCACGGTGGCCTCGCACACGAAGCTGATCGGCGGCGTGGCAGGCGCGGCCGTGCGCTACAACAAAACGACGAACAAATACTATATGATGTTCAGCATGAGCAGCACGCAGTCCGATAACGTGTATAACGACAACCTGTACATCATGGAGAGCAGCGACCTGTATAACTGGCCGTACAAGACCCGTGCGCAGGCGCTGGCGAACGCCGCGTGCGTCACCCGCATGAAGGACGTGCGCAAAAAAGGCAACCTCGATCTGGTGACCGATGCGTGCGGCATCGTCAGCGGCGAGGATATGTATGCGGTGCATATGGTGGGCAAGATGCCGAAGCAGACCGAGGATCACCGCAACACCCACACGACGTGGGACGGCTTTTTCAGCATCATCAGTACCGGATCGAAATACGGCAAGACGCCGACGCTGCCGAACGGCAAGACCGGTACCGCCGCGAACCTGAAGTGGTACGAGGACCGTGTGGCGGCGTGGAAGCGGCCGTCCGCCGAGGCGGCCAAGGGCACGCCCAAGATCGACGGCACGCGGGACGCCGTGTACGGTTCCGGCAAGGCGGCAAAGGCGGAAACGGTGACGTGGAGCTATCAGGACTGCAAGCCGACGAAAACGACCGGCAAGATCGAGGCGGCGTGGGACGAGAATGCGCTGTATCTGTATGCCGAGGTGAAGGACGCGAACGGCGTGTTCACCAACGCGACGATCGACAAGCCCGCCAACCTGTGGCGCAACGATTCCATCGTGGCGTTCATCGATGTGCCGAACACGATGACCGGGACGGAGAACAAGGAAACGCTGACGCCGCTGAGCTACATGGTGATCGTGGATGCCGCGGGCAAATGGGTGATCAAGGACAGCGG
>JAJXDX010000111.1:6146-6813 GCA_021640185.1 Oscillospiraceae bacterium
GTGCAGACGAGCACGAAAAAGACCTCCGCCGGCTATGTGATCGAGGCGAAGATCCCGTGGTATCCCGTGGTGCAGAGCCAGATCAAGGCGGGCAAGAAGATCGGTATCGATTTTTCGATCAACGACAACTTCGGCACGTCGGCCGACCGCGAGGCGCAGGTGTATTGGAGCGACCCGACGGGCGACAGCTTCCTGTACCTCGATCACTACGGTGAGCTGACGCTGAAATGACCCGTTGACGATAGGATAGGGATATGAAGCTTATACTGGAGAAAAATGCCCTGCGGCTGACCGTCGACGGTGCGGCCCGGCGGCTGGCGGGCAGTGGGGCGCGCCAGCTGGTTTGGTACACGCAGGCGGAATATGCCGTGCAGGTGCGTACCGCGGACGGCGAGCGGCTGATCGACAGCCGCTGCGCTGTGCCGGAGCCCGTCGCGTCGGAGCCTGCCGCCGACGGCACGGCCGTGCGTTTCGTGCACGATGTGCTGGAGGCCGAGGTCGCGTGGGCGATGGGGGCGGAGGAGCGTGCCGTGTACAAAACGGTGACGCTGACGGCGCGCGTGCCGCTGACCGTCACCTTTGCGCAGACGGAGATCGCCGTCGCGCACGAGTCGCTGACGCGCGGCGGCGAGGGGCAGCCGCTGTTTATCGGGGAGAGCGGCTATAT
>JAJXDX010000112.1:0-2818 GCA_021640185.1 Oscillospiraceae bacterium
GGATCGGTCACCGGATCGGTCGCCGGATCGGTCACCGGATCGGTCGCCGGATCGGCCGTATCTGCGGGCGTTTCGTCCGCCGGATCTTCCGCGTTTTGCGCATACAGCGTGCGGCCGTCCGCCATGTCGTTTTTCACCGGGCGGCCGAGCATCTCCAAGCACAGGCAGAACATCGCGCCGCTGTGGTACGCCGTCCGGCGCGTGTCGAACAGCCGCTCGTCGGCGGTACACAGCACCTCGGCATACCGTGCCGTGTCCTGCCGGTATTTCTCCGGCGACAGGCGGCGCAGCGCGCAAAGCTCGATATATTCGGCCATGCCCTCGATCGTTTCCACCCGCTGCAGCTGCTCCGCCGCAGCCGGATCCGCGCGGTATCCCTGCGCACGCAGTGCGGCAAAGCGGCGCAGCTGTTCCCCGTCGCCGGTCAAAAACGCCTGCGCCAGACAGGTGTTCTCCCGGTGCCGCAAAACGAAGCTCTCCGCCGTGCCGGGATGCGCCAGCATCATCAGATCCGACGGGAACCGCGCCTCGCCGCAGGCGAATTGGTGGCAGTGGAACATCTCGTGCACGATGCCGGCGGCAAACCGCTCGGCATCGGCCGGAGGATCCAGCTCGACGTCCCAGATCGCCGTCGGCTCGCCGTGCAGGAATACCGCCGTGTTGCCGATCAGCCCGCCCCCGTTCGGGCGCACCTCGCCGCCTCGGCACACCTCGCTTTCGGTATAGAGTACGAAGGGATAGGGATGAAAGCCGGGATAAAGCGTGCCAAGATCCAGCGTATCCAGCAGGGCCTTCGTTTCGGCATAAGTGCGCAGCAGATCCATCGCCATATCTCCTCGTTCGTCGTTTTTTCTATTATGTACCCCGCGCGGGCGCTTGTCAATACCGCCGCCCTTCCGGGCGACAAAAAAATCCCGTTTCGCGGTTGCGTATCCCGCGCGGATATGGTAAAATAGAAGGAAAGATCACGATCGGAGGCGATCCGCATGGATGTGCGCGTCGGGGATATTCTGGAAATGAAAAAGCCGCACCCCTGCGGCGAGCAGCGCTTCGCCGTGCTGCGCGTGGGCATGGATTTCCGTATGCGCTGCCTCGGCTGCGGCCGCGAGATGATGCTGCCCCGCCTGAAGGTGGAAAAAAACATCAAGGCCATCCGCCGGGGCGAGGCGCTCCCGGCGCAGGAGAACGACTGACATGGCGCATGATACCGAAGAGCGGCGCTGCCGCGACCTGCTGCGGCAGTACGAAGAACTGACGGCCCGGCTGGCCGACCCGGCCGCCGCGGCCGATCCAGATCGCTATGCGGAGATCTCGCGCCGGCACGCAGCGCTCTCCCCGATCGCCGACACCTGCCGCGCACTGGCGGCGGCCAGACAGCAGCAAAGCGAGGCGGAGGCTCTGCTTGCCGACGGCAGCGAACGGGAACTGCACGAGCTGGCCCGGCAGGAGCTGACCGAAGCCAAAGCACAGATCGACCGGCTGACGCAGCAGCTGCGCGTACAGCTGCTGCCCAAAGACCCGAACGACCAAAAAAACGTCATCGTCGAGATCCGCGCCGGCGCGGGCGGCGAAGAGTCCGCCCTGTTCGCCGCCGTCCTGCGGCGGATGTACACCATGTACGCCGCCGCGCACGGCTTCGGGATCGAGCCGCTTAGCGAGAACGCCACCCCCCTCGGCGGCTGCAAGGAGGTCAGCTTCCTCGTCACCGGCGCGGGTGCATACAGCCGCCTGAAGTTCGAGAGCGGCGTGCACCGCGTGCAGCGCGTGCCGGAAACGGAGGCGGGCGGCCGCATCCACACCAGCACCGCCACCGTCGCCGTGCTGCCGGAGGCCGAGGAGGTCGAGCTGTCGATCGACCCGGCCGACCTTCTGATCGACACGTACCGCGCCAGCGGCGCGGGCGGCCAGCACATCAACAAGACCGAAAGCGCCATCCGCATCACCCACCTGCCCACCGGCACGGTGGTGGAATGTCAGGACGAGCGCAGCCAATACAAAAACAAAGACAAAGCCATGCGCGTGCTGCGCTCCCGCCTGCTGGAGCAAAAGCAGCAGGCGCAGCAGTCGGCCATCGCGGCGGATCGCCGCGCACAGGTCGGCACGGGCGACCGCAGCGAGCGCATCCGCACCTATAATTATCCGCAGGGGCGCGTGACCGATCACCGGATCGGCCTGACGCTCTATAAACTCGACGCCGTGCTCGACGGTGCGCTCGACGAACTGATCGACGCACTCACCGCCGCAGAGCGCACCGCACTGCTCGAAAAGGAGAGCGAGAACTGACATGAGCCAAACGAAGCTGCTCTCTCCCACGCCGGAGGGCATCGACGAGGCGGCGCGCCTGCTGCGCGCCGGACGGCTCGTCGCCGTCCCGACGGAAACGGTGTACGGTCTGGCCGCGGACGCGACGAACGGACGCGCCGTGGCCGACATCTTCGCCGCCAAAGGGCGGCCGATGGATAACCCGCTGATCGTCCACATCGCCGATCTCGGCGATTGGGCGCCGCTGGTGCAGAGCATCCCGGATGACGCGCTGCGTCTGGCCAAAGCGTATTGGCCCGGTCCGCTCACGATCATCCTGCCCGCGTCGCCGCTCGTCCCGCCGGAGGTGCGCGGCGGCCTTGCCACCGTCGCCGTCCGTTTCCCGGCCGACCCGGTGGCGCAGGCGGTCATCCTGCACGCAGGCTGCCCGCTGGCTGCGCCGTCCGCCAACCGCTCCGGCGCGCCCAGCCCGACCAATGCCGCCCGCGTCATGGAGGATATGGACGGCCGCATCGCCGCCGTGCTCGACGGCGGGGACTGCGCCGTCGGGGTCGAA
>JAJXDX010000112.1:2828-6752 GCA_021640185.1 Oscillospiraceae bacterium
ACGGTGATCGACCTCAGCCGCCGCCCGCCGCGCCTGCTGCGCCCCGGCGGCATCACGCCGGATATGCTGCGGCAGGTCCTCGGCACGATAGAGATCGATCCCGCCGTCACCCACGGCTTGGCCAAGGGTGCAGTCGCCGCCTCGCCGGGGATGAAATACCGCCACTACGCACCCAAAGCGCGCGTGCGCCTGCTCAAGGGGCCGGACGATGCCTTCGTCCGCTTCGTCAATGCCCACGCCGCGCCCGGTGTCGCGGCGCTGTGCTTCGACGGACATCTGCCGCACCTTACCGTGCCCGCGCTGTCCTACGGCGCGCGGGACGACGATCTTGCCCAAGCGCACCGCGTATTCGATGCGCTGCGCCGCTTGGACGGGATGGGGGCAAAAACGGTCTATGCCGCCTGCCCGCGCCCGACCGGCGTCGGTCTGGCCGTGTATAACCGCATGATCCGCGCCGCCGCCTTCGATATCGTCAACGTCATGCCGGTGATCGGTCTGACCGGCCCCACCGGCGCGGGCAAGTCCACCGTCGCGGACGAATGGCATAAGGCCGGGCTGCCCGTCGTGGATGCCGACCGCATCGCGCGCGAGGTCACTGCCCCCGGCAGCCCCTGCCTTGATGCACTGGCCGAGGCCTTCGGCGCAGACATCCTGCGCCCGGACGGCACGCTCGACCGCCCGCTGCTGGCCGATCGCGCCTTTTCCTCGCCGCAGCAGACGGCATTGTTAGATAAGATCACCCACCCGCCGATCGTGGCGCGGATCCGGCAGGCGCTGGAGGATGCGGCCGATGCCGGATACCCTGCCGCCGTGCTCGACGCGCCCACGCTGTTCCAGGCGGGCGCGGACGCGCTGTGCAGCGACATCGTCGCCGTGCTCGCCCCGCGCGACGCCATGCTCGACCGGATCGTTGCCCGCGACGGGTTGGAGCTCTCCGCCGCCCGGCGGCGGCTGGCCGCCCAGCCGGACGATGCGTTCTATACCCGCCCCGGCGTGTCCGTGCTGGATAACACCGGCAGCGAGGAGGAGCTGCGCCGGCAGGCGCGCACATGGCTCGCCGCCGCGGAGAGGCGGTGGAGCACCGCATGACCCGCCAAAAAAAAATCGCCCGACCGGCGCATCCCGTGCCGTGGCTGTGCGGCGCGGCGGCGGTGCTCGTTTTGGGCGCTTTGCTGCTGCGCTGGGGGTATCGGCGCTATCTGCGCTCGGTCTACCCGACGGAGCACAGCCAGATCGTCACCGCCTGCGCCGAGGAATATGACGTCCCCGCCTCGCTCATCTACGCCGTGATCCATACCGAAAGCGGCTTTCGCGAAGGGGCGCTGTCCTCGGCCGATGCCAAAGGGCTGATGCAGCTGACGGACGACACGTTCCTGTGGGCGCTCTCCCGCGCGGGCGATAAAGACAAATACACCGTCGACGACCTGTACGACCCGCAGGTGAACATCCGCTACGGCACGCTGGTGCTGCACCTGCTCTCGCAGCAGTTCGCCGATCCGGAAACGGTGCTCGCGGCGTACAACGCCGGGCAGGGGCGCGTCCGCTCGTGGCTGAACGACAGCCGCTATTCGTCGGACGGCGTGCATCTCGATCACATCCCGTATACCGAAACGGCAAACTACGTGCGCCGCGTCACGGCGGCGCAGCAGCGCTATCGCACGCTGTACGGCTTGCCGTAGATCAAACAGCCGTCACCGTGCGGGATCCCGCACGTGAGGATAAAACCAAAGAAATCGGAGGAATACGCATGGAAAAGCAGACCGAAAAGACCGCAGCGGAGCAGCTGCGCGAAAAACTGCAGTTCAAACCGGAGAACGGCGGCAAAAGCCTGACGCCGGACGAGATCCGCGCGGCGGACACCTATTGCGAGGGCTATCGCCGCTTTTTGGACGCAGCCAAGACCGAGCGTGAGGCCGTCAGCGCAGCGGTGCGCATGGCGGAGGAGGCCGGGTTCGTCCCGTTCGACCGGCACGCGATGCTCAAGCCCGGCGATAAGGTGTACTACAACAACCGCGGCAAATCCCTGCTGATGGCCGTGATCGGCACGCGCCCGATCACGGATGGCGTCACGATCGCCGCCGCGCACATCGACTCCCCGCGCCTCGACCTTAAGCCGAACCCGCTGTACGAGGACGCGGAGCTGGCCTATTTCGACACGCACTATTACGGCGGCATCAAAAAATATCAGTGGACGGCGATCCCGCTGGCGCTGCACGGCACGGTCGTGCAGAAGGACGGCACGGCGATCACCGTCAACATCGGCGAGGACGAGAGGGATCCCGTTTTCTGCGTCACGGATCTGCTGCCTCACCTCGGCGCGGAGCAGATGAAGCGCCCCGCCACGGAAGTCGTGCGCGGCGAAGCACTCGATCTGCTGATCGGCTCGCGCGCGTTCCGCGATGACAGCGAGAGCAGCGACGTCAAGCTGAACATCCTCAACATCCTGTTCGAGAAATACGGCATGACGGAGCCGGACTTCCTCTCGGCGGAGCTGGAGATCGTCCCGGCCTTCAAGGCCAAGGACGTCGGCCTCGACCGCAGCATGATCGGCGCCTACGGCCATGACGACCGCGTGTGCGCTTATCCGGCCGTCACGGCCCTGCTCGCCTGCGGCACGCCGGCCTACACCGCCGTCACCATTCTGGCGGACAAGGAAGAGATCGGCTCGGTCGGCAACACCGGGATGCAGGCGGCGTATCTGCGCTATTTCATCGACGATCTGGCCGCCGTGTTCGGCGAAAAAGGGCATCACGTGCTGTCCAATTCCGTCTGCCTGTCGGCAGACGTCAACGCCGCGTTCGATCCGCTGTACCCGGATGTGATGGTGCGCAGCAACGCCGCGCAGCTCAACTACGGCGTGTGCATCACCAAATACACCGGTGCCCGCGGCAAGAGCGGCACCAGCGACGCCTCGGCCGAGTTCATGGGCCGTGTGCGCCGAATCTTGGACGACAACAAGGTGCTGTGGCAGATCGGCGAGCTGGGCAAGGTCGACGCGGGCGGCGGCGGCACGGTCGCGATGTATATCGCGAACCTTGACGTCGACACCGTCGATCTCGGTGTCCCGGTGCTGAGCATGCACGCCCCGTTCGAGGTCGTGTCCAAGATCGACGTGTATATGGCGCACCGCGCCTTCCTCGCGACCATGCAGCGCGACTGATGCCGCATGGAACGGGAAGATAAGGCCCCGATGACCGACGCTCCCCGCCTGCTTTTTGCCGACGGGGAGCTGCTCATCGCCGAAAAGCCCGTGGGCGTCCTCTCGCAGGGGGATGACCCGGACGCTCTGCCCGCGCGGCTGTCGCGCGCCGGGATGCCGGTGCTGCCGGTGCATCGGCTCGACCGCGGCACGGGCGGCGCGATCGTTTATGCCAAAACGAAGCGGGCGGCCGCCGCGCTGTCCGCGCTCGTCGGGCAGCACGAGAGCTTCCGAAAGGAATATCTCGCCGTGCTATGCGCCCCGCCGGAGCACTGCCCCGCGCCGGGGGACGGCGGCACGCTCACCGACCTGCTGTATCACGATCCGCGGCGCAACAAGTCCTTCGTCGTCAGCCGGGAGCGCCGCGGCGTGCGCAGCGCCTCGCTCTCATACCGTGTATTGGCCGCCGTCCCGGCCGACGAACGTACCACGCTCGTCCTTGCCGCCGTGCGGCTGCACACCGGGCGCACGCACCAGATCCGCGTGCAGTTCTCCTCGCGCGGGCTGCCGCTTTCGGGCGATGCCCGCTACGGCGGCCGGTGCGACAAAGACGGCGCAGCCGTGTTCGGCCGCGCCCCAGCGCTGTGGAGCAGCCGTCTGTCCTTCACGCACCCCTTCACAGGCGAGGCGGTATTCGTCACCAGCCTGCCGGATCTCTCCGCCGCCCCGTGGCGGCCGTTCGCCGAAACGATCATGCGAAACACGGACGGATAAACGATAAAGCC
>JAJXDX010000113.1 GCA_021640185.1 Oscillospiraceae bacterium
CAAAGCGCAGCGTGCGCATCTCCGCATACGGCAGCGCGCCGTCGATAAGCAGCGAGCGCTGCACGTCGGTCGGGCGCTCGTTCATCGCGCGCCACGTGATCTGCACGGCATACAGCGCATCCTGCGGCACATCGACCAAAAAATGCAGCGCGCCGTCCGCTTCGCTGACGACGGTCTGCCGCCCGTCGATGTCCTGCACCGCGGCCGTGCTGCCGTCCGCCGCCGTCGCGGCGTCGATCGGCAGCACGATATCTTCGCCGCCATAGGCGGCGATCCCTGCGTCCCGCCAAGTATCGGCGACCGACCAGCGGTGCGTTTCGGCCGGGTCGGCGGCCTCCTCGGCTGCCGCAGCCGGACTGCCGCCGCACAGACACAGTGCGGCCGCCTGCGCCGCTGCCAGGATCCCGGCCAGCGTACGCCGCCATGCTCCGTTTTCCATGTTCCGTCCTCCGTCATCGTGTCCGTGCATCCGTCATACGCGCGGCGGCCATGCCGCCGGTCGGTCCGGCCGACGGCATAGCCGCGCTCAGGTTTCCTTTTCGGTCAGCGCACGCGGCGGCGCGTCAGCGCCACGGCCGCGCAGGCCATCGCCAGTACCGCCGCAGCGGCCACAGGCAGCGCCACGCCGGTCTTGGGATCGTCATCGCGATCGTTACGACCATCATCCGGGTCGTCCGGATCGGTGTCGCTCGTATCGTCGTCGCCGCTCGGCGCAACATAGAACTTGCCAGTCAGGCCGGTCACCGCGATATCGTTCTCGGTGAACACGGTCAGGTACGTGCCCATGCTGCCGTTGTTGACCAGCGAGTATTTCAGCACGTCCAGGCCGGTATCGAACACGGCCTCGCCGTCCACGGTCAGCACATAGACCGCGCCCTTGCGCGTCATGCCGAAGGTGTGCGCCTTGGTCATGTCAAGCGCCAGCGCCGTCGTTTCTCCGCTGCTTTGCGTGATCTGCACGGTCCCGTCCTCGTTCATCGCCAGATAGACCAGCTGATAATAGTCCTCCTGCGCGGCAGGCGGGACATCCAGCGACAGCGTGCTCTGCTTCGCACCGAAGCCAAGGCCGAAGCGGCCGCCGCCAAAGGTCAGGCCGTCCAGCTTCAGGGTGATCCCCGCGGCCAGATCCAGCGTCTTTTTCAGCCGGGCGCTCGCGATGCCCTTCATGTCCAGATCGTAGGTGCCGTCGCCGTTGTCGCGGATCTTGGTGTAGCTGTCGGTCGTCCAGTCGGGGCTGTTGTCCTTGATGTAGTCCTCGCTGACCGGCTGATAAGCGCGGAAATGCGTCACCGTCATCCCCTGCTCCGTCCCCATCTGCACATAGGCACCGGCGGCCGTGCCGTCCTCGCCCGCGTTATTGAGGCGGTCGAACTCCTCTTTCGGCAGCGCCAATGCGCCCAGCACCAGCGTGCTGTCCAGATACAGGCGATAGCGGCCGTCCGTTTCGACGAAACGCAGCGTGTGGCTGCCGATCGGCGAGATGTTGTAGGTATCCATCAGCGATTCGCCGTTACCGTCGAACAGGGACATATACAGCCGCCCGTTTTCGTTTTTCAGCAGCATGGACCAGCCGTAGCAGCCGTCCTCCACGCTGGTGGCCGCCGTTTTTTTCAGGCCGCTCTTCTCGGCCGACAGCCCAAGGCACAGCCAGCCCTTCATCTCCTCGATATTGAAGGAGAAGCCGCGCGTCAGCTCGATCTGCTGCAGGCTGCGCGCCCACGCGCCGTTCGGCCCGGTCAGGTCGTAATAGTCGCCGCGCACGTCGGTCTTTTTCTCCACCGTCATGCCGGAGCCGGTGCGCCAAGCGGCCTCCGGCTGGGGATCGCTGTCGTCGCACAGCGCGATGTTCGTGATGTAGGAGCTGCCGCCGAAGCAGCCAAAGCCCATGTACGTCCCGGCATAGGTGCCGCTCTGCGCATCAAAGCCGTTGAGGCGATCGAAGTCCTCGCCGCTGACCGAAACGGCCGTTTCCACGCCGTTGATCGTCAGCATCCACTCGGTGCCGATCGGATCCTTGACGAAGCGCAGCGTGTATTCCTTGCCGTTATCCTTGCCGCCCGCGGGCAGAGAGGTCGTTTCGCTGCGGTCGATGCCGAAGGAGAAATCGCTGACGCCGAGCTTCGCGCTCAGCGGATCGTTCTCGTCGACTAAAATGTTGCGCAGCAGATACGTCACGCCGACGCCGCGGTCGTTCGTGTTGTTGTAGCAGCCAAGGTCATCCTTGTCGCCGAACATCACGGAGCACCAGTCGCCGCCGAACTCGATGTTCATCTTCACGCCCTTCGTCAGGTCGACGCGGCGGCCAAGCTGCAGCCAGCCGGCCGAGTGGACGGTCACGTCGCAGGTGTCGGGCGTTTCGCCCGCCGAGAACCCTTGGCTGCTGCCCATCGAGCGGATGTGCCAGCCGCTGCGCTCGTCGGTGAAGCCGACCTTCACCTCGGATGCCTTGTCGAACGAAACGGTCGCGCGGAAGGTGTTCTTCTCCGCACTGTTGCCGTCGTCGCTCTGGGTGAAGTTATAAAACACGGCCGTGCTGTCCGCGGCACCCGTCATGAACTGATAACGGTGCCAGTGGTCGACGTTGTTGTACTCGGTGCGGATGCGGATCGGCTCACCGAAGGTATGATCGAGCGTCCGGGTCAGGTCGCCGAACGCCATCTCGTTATCCTCGAAGGACGTCAGCCGCAGCACGCCCGTGCCGTCGCCGTTATCCTTCTCTACGCGGATCATGGCGGAATACGCCATCGCCGCGCCGCTCAGGCCGGACGGATCGCGCGAGAAGTTGACCATCATCCAGCTGTTGCCCAGCGCATCGGCACTGGGGATCGTCAGATACAGCGCATCGGCCGTGCCGTTCGAGAAGTCGAACTCGTGGTCCAGCGTGATCCAGCCGCCGTTTGCCGCCGTCAGGCGCAGGCCGCTGCCGTCGGCCGCGGTCGTCACGCCTTCCGGCGCTTTGTGCGGCTCGAAGCTGACGGTCACCTTCGCCTCCTTCTCGAAGGAGATGGTGGGGACGAAGGCGTTTTTGGCCTTGTCGCCGCCGTCGTCGATGTTCAGGAACGGATAGTTGACGACCTTGCCCTCGCCGAACGTCACCTGATAGCGATGATAGTGGTCAAAAGGATTATACTCGGTGCGGATCTGGATCGGCTCGCCAAAGGTATAGTCAAGGTTGCTCTTCCACTCCCAGAACTCTCTGTCCACATAAAAGGACACCGAGATCACGCCCGTGCCGTCCTTGTTGTCCTTTTCCACCCGCAGCATCGCCGAGCCTGCCATCACCGCATCGGACAAGCCTGACGGATCTTGTGAGAGGTTGACCATCATCCAGCCACCACTCAGTGCGTCGGCGCTGGGGATCGTCAGGTACAGCGCATCCGCGCTGTCTTGGGTCATGTCAAGCGTTTTGTTATCGAAGGTGTACCGCCCGCCCGCGGCGGACGTGCAGTGATAGTCGATGCCGTTGCGCACCACCGTTACGCCCTCGCCTGATGCCGCGGCGGGGATAACGTTCAGCAGGCACACGACCAGAGAAAGCGCAAGGAACAGTGCCAGACCTGTGCGAGATCTTTTTTTCATCACGTTTTCAGCCTCCCGATCTGTGATCACATGGCAGACGCTCCATGGCTGCGCCCGCCTGTTCGTCTATATTTTAGCAGAGGGCATCCCCCATTCCAATGCTAAAAATTGTGCTATCGGCCAAAAAGCGCCTGCCATATCCTTCCTTTTTGTCCATGCACGCCATAGAACTTCCCTATCCTAATAATTGTTCTTTTCTCTTCTTGCGCTTGCCAAGACGGTAAGATCGTCGTATAATAAAAAAACGGCAGCGGGAACGGAGGCGAACACATGGTAGCGAAGGATCCGAAAAATCGGATGGATTATCAGGAGATCTTTTTCGTCGGCAACTCGCTGATGGACGATCAGGATTTCGTCGATATGGTCAAGGGCTGGCATAACGAGCGCACCTTCGCCAAAGCGATCGTGGTGCAGTTCTACTCCGGCCTGCACGCGCCGGAGGCCGGCGTGCCGTTCTCCATCGAGGGCGCGGCGAACTATTCGGTCGGCGAGCACGTGGGCACCATCCGGCGCGACCTGCCGAACTATCAACTGATCCTGACCGTTTCGGGCGAGGCGCACATCTGGTACGACGGTGCGGAATACCTCTCCACCGCCGGAACGGCGATGATCGTCGACTGCCGCCTGCCGCACGCCTACCACGTCATGCCGGGCAAGGTGTGGGAATACAAACACATCCATTTCCACGCGCCGCAGGGACAGGCGCTGCTTTCGCAATGCATCGGCTTCACCGCACACAGCGGTCGGTCGGAGCAGTTCTTCGACGAGCTGATCGCCTACGCGAACCACGAAAGCCGCACCGCCCCCTTCGTGTACTCGAACATCATCGGCAATATCCTCACCGAGCTGCTCGAGCAGCGGGAAAAGGAAAAGACCGATGCCGAAGACGGCGTGCAGATGACCGAGATCGCCCGCTATCTGCGCGAGCATTTCGAGCAAGATCTCTCCGTGGCCGATGTGGCGCAGCGGTATTATCTTTCGGTCTATCACCTGATCAAAAGCTTCAAACGCTATTACGGCGAAACGCCGCACCAATACCTGACGCGCTACCGCATCAACCGGGCAAAGGAGCTGCTGCTGATGGGACACACGGTGGAGGACACGGCCTTCGCCTGCGGCTTCGGCTCGCTCAACAATTTCTATCGGGCGTTCAAGATGTCCTGCTCGACCACGCCGCGCTCGTTCGTCAACGACGTCAGCAGTAAGACCAAGACCGATGCGGAGGCTTATGCCCCGCCGGAAAACGGATAAAACGAACAGATCCGCCTGTTTCAAACAAAACAGGCGGATCTTGTTCTCTTTCATGGCTTTGGACGCTGCACCGTTCACAGGCCGAATACATCGGCCAGCCAGTCCACCGACATTTTGTGCCAGTTGTACTCCCGCGGGAACATCGACCGGCTGCGCAGGATCCGCTGCGTGGTCAGCTGAAGGCCGTGCCCACCCTTGGGGTAGACGTGCAGCTCGAACGGGATATCATGCGCCCGCAGCGCCTGCGCATAGTAAAAGCTGTTTTCCACCGGCACAAGGCTGTCGTCCGCGCAGTGCCACAAAAAGGCGGGCGGCGTGCCGCTGTTTACCCGCTTTTCCAGCGACAACAGATCCCAGCGTGGATCCGTTTCATCCTCGGTGCCCAGCAGCGCCCGAAAAGAGCCCTTGTGCGCCTTGTCGCCCGAGGTGATCACCGGATAGCACAGCACCGTGGCGTCCGGCCGGTGGCGGCGGGACGCGATCTGCTCCTTGGTAAACACGGCATCGCTGTTCCACAGCGTGGACAGCGATGCCGCCAGATGCCCTCCGGCCGAGGAGCCGCACACGGCGATCTTGTGCGGATCGATGTGCCACTCCTCTGCGTGCTCGCGCGTGATCTCGAGGGCGCGGGCCAACTCATGAATTTGACGGGGATACCGTCCGCCGCGGCAAGTGGTGTAGTTCACCACGACGGCATTGAACCCGGCGGCCGCATACGCCATGGCATATCGCTCGCCTTCCCAGTATTCGCACACGCACTCGTAGCCGCCGCCGGGGCAGATCACGATGGCCGGACGCAGATCCTCGCCATCTTCGCCGCCTAGGATATAGGCCGACATAAAGGGCCGAAAGCCGTCCCCGTCCGGCTCGTCGGTCAAGGCAAGATCATCATGATGGATCATTTCGTCCCTACCGTTTCGTCGCCCGTCAGCGCCACCGTAAAGTCGATCGTCTTTTCCAAAAGCTTGTACTTTTCCAAAATGTCCGGCCCGCAGGAGCAGGATCCCACGCCGCTCATCATATAGTCGATGCACAGCACATTGGCCGGATAGCGTTCAAGCTGCCAGTCGTGCCTTTTCACCGTCAGCTCCTCCTGCGTATAGCCAAGGTAACTGAATGAGAACGCCCGGTCGGCCGTGACGGTCAGGCCGTCGCCCCCACCGCGCACCGTGACCCGGTCGCAGCCAAAGTGCGATCCGCTCTCCTGCGGATGGATGCAGCAGGTATATTGCTCATCCACTGTGGAGAGATACCGGCCGAACTTGGCGCCGTGATGCTTGTCGATGTAGCTTTCCTGCGGCCCGTAGCCCAGATAGTCCAGCTGCTCCATATCCCGCCGCATAAACAGACGGATGCCGAACCGGGGCAGATATGGCAGCTTTTCGTTGACCGCGGCATGGATCGACACCGTGATTCCGCCGGCGCAGGGCGCATAAACGACCTCGGCGCGGTACAACGGTTCATAAGCCGCATATCCCATCGCCAAATGACAGATCACCTGGCTGCCGTCGCTTTGGATCTTGTAGATCTTGGGGACCAGCCGATCGGCAAAAACTTTTTTCCAGTTATCCCGGATGTTGCAGTCGTTATCCAGCGGCGCACGGAAGGCGTTGAGCTGCATCGGCTCGGCCATCAGCTCCCGCCCGTCCCGCAGAAGCGACACGATCATGCCGCTCCGCTTGCTGACGGTCGCCGCCGTGCCGCCCACCGTCAGGATATAACTGTCCGCCGTTTCCCGCACCGTGCCGTCGGCGGCCGCCGGCAGCACCGGCTGCACCTGACGCAGCGTGATCTGCTCAAAGCCGACCTCCTGCCCGTCCCGCAGGATGTCGATATCCAGCGTCACGTGATCGCCCTGCACGCCCTCGGCCTCGGGGATCGGTACGGTGCGGCTCTCCTGCGCCGGCAGATC
>JAJXDX010000114.1 GCA_021640185.1 Oscillospiraceae bacterium
CAGCCTTTTGAGGTCACGGTGACCGTCACGGCGGATGATCTGCCGAAGAACGCCTACCTCAATCCCCTGAGCATCCGCCTGCAGAGCGACGACACGCAGATCGAGATGACGGCCGGTCTGCCGACGGCGGTGTCATGGTGGATGAAAGAGGCGCCGGACGATCTGATCGGCTGTCCGACGGCGGCGCAGATGGCGGGCGCGCGTCGCATCGATGCGCACGAACATTTCCGCACCGTGCCGGAGGGGCGCTGGCTGTTCATGACCGAGGTCAAGGACCCGATCAGCACGCGCAACGCCTATCTGGTGGCGGAAGGCGACCGCCCGGTCACGGTGTGGGTGGACGACCGGCCGGTGCTGCACACCGACGGCAGCTATTACGCGCCCGCCTTCCACCGCGGGCCGTGGCGCGGCCGCGTCGATCTGAGCGGCGGCTGGAGCCGTCTTGCGGTAGAGGTCGGCGACGGCGCTCCAGGCGAAGTGTTCGTCGGGTTCGCGGCCGCCAACGGGTTCGAATGGCTCGACGAGCTGGAATACCGTTTGCCGGAAGTGGAAGGGAAACGCCGATGACGGACGATAGGGAATTGCTGCCGCTGTTCGGCGACGGCCGCCATGACGACACGCAGGCGATCCAGCAGCGGCTGGATCGCAGCAGTGCGGTGTATCTGCCGCCGCCGCAGGAGGCGTATCTGATCAGCCGCCCGCTGCTGCTGCATTCCGGTCAGACGCTACGTCTGGACAGGGCGAGCACCGTGCGCCTTGCACCGAACAGCAACTGCGTCATGCTGCGCAACGCCGATCAGGAACAGGGCAACAGTGATATCCTGCTGTGCGGCGGTATCTGGGACATGAATAACCGTGCGCAGGCCAAAAACCCGCTCCATTTCCCGTATCCGCCCGTGCAGCCGGATCGGCCGCCGTGCTACAGCGAGAACTATTTCGGCACGGCGCTGCGCTTTTTCCACGTGTCCGGGCTGACCGTGCGCGATCTGACGGTCAAGGATCCCGTGACCTTCGCGATACAGATGGCGCGGGTGCGGTACGTCACGGTGGAGCACATCCGGTTCGACTTCAATGACGGCGCGCCGTGGCCGGTCAACATGGACGGTGTCCATCTGGACGGGGACTGCCGCTTCGTCCGCATCGCCGATCTGAAAGGCACGTGCTATGATGATATGGTCGCGCTCAACGCGGACGACGGCTGGTGCGGCCCGATCGAGGACGTGCAGATCGACGGCCTGTTCACCGAGGACTGCCACAGCGCCGTGCGCCTGCTCTCCACCGGTTCGCCGGTGCGGCGGGTCACGATCGGCAACGTGTTCGGCAGCTTTTATCAGTACGCGGTCGCGTTTTCGAAGTATTTCGACGAGAGCGGCGAGGCACGCGGCCTTGGTCGGTGCGAGGGCCTGTTCGAGCAGATCACGCTGTCCGGGCTGTACATCCGCAAAGCGCCGCGCCACAGCCGTTATCGCAAGGACGGCACGTTCGTCTATCCGCTGATCTGGGTGGAGGATCGGGCGCGTGTGCGGCAACTGCATATCCGCGACCTGTACCGCAGCGAAACGGTCACGCCGGTGCCCTGCATCGGGATCGATCCCGCCGGGCACGCGGAAGGGCTGCTGATCGACGGCGCGGTGCAGGAGAACGGGACGGGCGAGCCGACGGCCTTTTTGCACGTGCGCGGCAGCGTGACCGGACTGCGCCTGCGCGGGGTCGACACCGGGGACGACCCGGCGATCGGCGGCGAGGGCAAGATCGTTTTTGCCGAGGGATAAAAAACGCGTGACGGGGAGAGCTCCTCCCCGTCACGCGGCAGATCACAGCGGCGGCAGCTGCGGTGCGGCCGGCGGCTCGGTCTTCGAGCGGCGGATCGCGCCGGGCGTCGCCCCGGTGTATTTGCGGAACACGTCATAAAAATGGATCTTGCTTTTGAAGCCGACGTTCAGGCTGATCTCTTCGATCGGCAGATCGGTCGACAGCAGCAGCATGATCGCCTTGTGGATGCGCAGCTTGTTGACGTATTCGGTAAAGTTCGCGCCCACCTCATTGCGGAACAGACGGCTGAAATACGTCGGATTGTACGAGCCGATCGCGGCCGCCTCGGCCAGCGTCACGGTGTCGAGATGGGCTTGGATGAAGTCGAGCGTGGCGGCGAGCGACCGCTGCACTCCGCGGCCGGGGCTGCACTGCTCATGCCGCTTGAGCAGCAGGAGCAATTCGTTCATGGCGTACAGTACAGCCTCGTGATAATAGGGCAGATGCCCGTTCGCCTCCTTGGCGATGCGGTCGAGCAGCTGCTCCGTTTGCAGCATCGTGTCTGCACTAAGGTGCTGTATCGTCGGGAAGGTCAGCGTGCCGTTTTGGCCGATGCACGGCTCGAACAGCGCGGAGCGCCGCCGCACCAGTGCCGTGGCGAGCAGGCAGTTCGTGACGCACAGCGACGGCATCGGCAGGTTCGCGTGCGCCTGATGCGGGTAGACGAACATGATGTCCCCTTTTTGGATCATGTATTGCTGCCCGTCGATCGAGGCGATGCCCGAGCCGGAGCGGACATAGATCAGCTCGATGAAATCTTCGTGCTCGTGCTGGGTGTCGCGGATGCACAGCATACGCGATTCACTGTCGGTCAAATGATAAACGTCGACGCCTTTGTACGAGCGGGTCGGGATGTCGCTGTTTTTGATCGCGTGGACAAGATCGTACAGCTCGTGGTCGACGATGTGGATCGGATCCTCCGTCCAGTCGCTGATGCGGTAGGTGAGCATCGCTGTCGTGCTCCTTTGTTATGCTTTTTTGCCATCTTGGCGGTGGTGCATATCCCATCATAGCAGAGAAAAGGAAAAAAAGCAACACATGTCGCCCAAAAAGCGAATGCGTTTTATCGTAGATCTTGATGAGTTATCAAGCTGTGCTTGTTGATCGATTAACAAAAACGCAAAATTCCGTACAAAATGGTCAACGGAGAATATTGTAGCGAATGTGGAAAAACGGTAAAATCAATATATCCGATGATCGGTGTGAAACGGAATCAGGGCAATACAACGACGATCGACGGCCAATGCAGGAAGATCGTTCCGGTCGGATCCGGAAAACAGAGATAAAGGAGGAACCCCCATGGCAAAAAGAAGAAAAGGCCTGTTTGCGGCGCTTTTGTCGGCGGTGATGCTGTTCGTCAGCCTGATGACGGCGTTGCTGCCCGCATTGGCCGCCGCGCCGACGAAGGTGACGGAGGCGGCGATTCAAGACCAAGGCCAGTATGGTCTGACCGAGGTGCTGCTGCGCACCGATGCGGCGTTCACCAAAGCATACAACGACCTGCAATCTGCGGAGAACGCGACGGGCGAGCCGTCGCAGGCGCTGATGGACGCGGTGATGCAGCACATCCTGATCGACGGCAAAACGCTGACCGAGCTGATGGACGGGATGCAGTGGTACAACGCCGTGCGCGTGCATATCGCGGCGTATGGCGACAAACAACAGTTCGACCTGTATCTGTACGACGCGGCGATGGGCGGCCATCTGTATGACCGGAACTTCACCGTGGAGCTGACGGCCGGCCTGACCGACAGCGACGGCAACGCCGTCGAGCCGATGAAACTGTACTATGACGCGGCGACGCACACCTTCGGCACCACGCCGCCCGCGCCGTCCGTACCGCCGACGAAGGTGACGGAGGCGGCGATCCAAGATCAGGGCCAATACGGCCTGACCGAGGTGCTGATGCGCACCGACGCGGCGTTCACCAAAGCATACAACGACCTGCAATCTGCGGAGCACGCGACGGGCGAGCCGTCGCAGGCGCTGATGGACGCGGTGATGCAGCACATCCTGATCGACGGCAAAACGCTGACCGAGCTGATGGACGGGATGCAGTGGTACAACGCCGTGCGCGTGCATATCGCGGCGTATGGCGACAAACAACAGTTCGACCTGTATCTGTACGACGCGGCGATGGGCGGCCATCTGTATGACCGGAACTTCACCGTGGAGCTGACGGCCGGCCTGACCGACAGCGACGGCAACGCCGTCGAGCCGATGAAGCTGTACTACGATGCGGCAACGCACACCTTCGGCACTACGCCGCCCGCGCCGCCGGTGGAGCAGAAGGATACTTCCGTTTCGCTTTATATGGAGCAGGCCGAGGCCAAAGGCGGGTTCTATTTTTCCTTCGAAACGGAAAGCAACTACGACGACGGCAAGGGCGCATACCAAGATCTGCTATACGGCGGCAACACGACGGACTGCTGGCGCGAGCGGATCGACACTCCGGCGTTCCGTCAGTCGATCGAGCGGCTGCTGACGGTCAAGATCGGCAGCGAAACGCACACGCTGGCCGAGTGGACGGAGGCGGCGGGCAAAAAGCTGTTTGCCGTGCAGTTCGGGACGATCAACAAAAAGGTCAGCCTTTTCCTCTATTATTGGGGCGAGGGCGACTACGCGCCGGAGAACACCGATCTGACGTTCATCTTCGCCAAGGGCTTCGCGCTGCCGGACGGCGAGGCGCTGGCGGACGAGGCGGTCTTCACCCGCAAAAAGCACGCGCCCGGCGAGGGGTATCCGCCTTCGTGGTGGGTGGCCGGTGCCGATAAGGTGCAGGAGCCGCTGTCCGAGGTGCATGTGACGATGGATCATGAGGTGGCGGAGGCGCGCGGCGGCTGGTATTTCGCTTTTGATACCACGGCCGACTATGACGACGGCAAGGGCGCGTATCAAGATCTGGTCTATACAAGCAATACGACGGATTGCTGGCGCGAGCGGATCGACACGGAATATTTCCGCAACTCGATCATGAGATACCTGACCGTGACGATCGGCGAGCGCACGATGACGCTGCCGGAATGGAACGCGGCCTATCAGACCGAAACGGGCAACGGCAACCTGTTCGGTGTGCTGTTCGGTCTGATCGAAGGCAAGACCAGCGTGTTTTTGTATTACTGGGGCAAGGATGCCTATCTGCCGACGAAAAATGTGATCACCGTCAACTTCATGAAGGGCTTCTGCCTGCCCGACGGCGAAGGGCTGACCGAAACGGCCAGCTTCACCCGCAGCAAGCACAAGGTCGAGAGCGCCAAGGCACCGGAATGGTGGTCGGACGACGGATCGACGAAGGATTATGACATCGGTGACGAGATCACGCGCGACAACATCGTACGCGACGATCCGGGCGACCGGCCGGTGGAGGTCGCGTTTTCGACCGAAACGAAGGAAGGCACCGGCATGATCTATTTCGATATCCTGACGGCGGCCAGCTTCGGGCAGGACGACAACAATATCTTCAACGGCCTGCAATATGCCGACAACGATACCGTGTGGCGTCCGGCGATCGACACCGACGCGTTCAAAAACTCGATCCTGCATAAGCTGACGATCCGCGTGGGCGATGAGGAGCACGACATCGAGGGCTGGCAGAAACGCTGGCATCTGTGCCTGTTCCGCGACAGCGGGAACTATTGGCGGCTGACCTTCCACTATAATGCCGAGGACAAGGACACGTTCGATTGGTGGAACAAAGAGGTGAAGGTCGCGTTCCTCGAAGGCTTCACATTGCCGACCGGCGACGTGGTCGATCCGATCGAGTTCACCCGCAAGGGCGGCGTCGGCCCGGCCGAGAACGGCAGCGAGCGGGCATGGTCCGTTACCGGCGGCCAGCAGGGGCCGGAGTCGATCTTGGGGCAGATCTCGGCCGCCGATCTCTCGCCCGCCAAGGGTGCGACGGAGATCCCGCTGCCGCAGCGCGACGGCTACCGTTTCGAGATCGTGCGCAGCAAGCGGCCGAACATCGTATCGCTCGACGGCAAGGTCACGCCGCCGGCCGAGGATACCTATGTGACGCTGACGATCGAGGTCACCCGCCTGTCCGACGGTGTGACGGCCACGGGGCGGTTCTCCGTCCTCGTGCCCGGCGTCGGCGGGGGGAAGGTGCCGGACGGTGACGATGCGTCGGATCCCGCGAAGCCCGGCAGCGATCCGGCCGATGACGCGCCGCAGACCGGCGTGCATCCGGCAGCGCTGGCGGTGCTGCCGGTGGCGGCAATGGCTGCGGCGGCGCTGATCGTTCTGCGGCGCAGACGGGCCGTCCGCTGACCGCGGACACGTGCGATGCGGCCGGCCGGATCTGTCCGGTCCGGTCGGCCGAGGACGCGTTTTTGAAAGGAGAGTATGCGATGAAACGGTCTTTTTCCGCATGGGTCGCGGCGCTGGCTGCGGCGGCGTTGACGTTTTCCCTGTGCGCGATGGGCGGATGCTCGGTCACCCGTGTCGATCCGAACGGAAAAACGGAGGGCGGCGATCTGAAGATCGTGTCTTTCTATAACATCTATGCCGACGACGACACGACCGCCGTCGGCAAAGCGATCAAGGAATACGAGCAGAAATACGGTGCGAAGGTCACCTATACGCAGTATGATTACAGCATCTATAACAATAAGCTGCTGCAGCTTGCGGCCGGCGGCAACACGCCGGATGTGATCTTTGCCTATTGGGGCGATATGCCCCGGCTGGCGGCCATCGGTCTGGTGCAGCCGGTGGAGGACTATGTCGACGTCAAGAGCCAAAATCTGCAGACGCTGATGGATTCTTATACGTGGAAGGGCAAGCATTATGCGGCCAGCGTGCAGCAGGTGCAGACGCCGCTGCTGTGGTACAACAAGTCCGTGCTGGAGAAGGCCGGCATCAGCGAGATGCCCTACGACCTGTGGAAAGCCGGGAAATGGGACTGGGACGCCTTCCTCGATAT